>NZ_JBLYNS010000207.1:0-6528 GCF_049310205.1 Endozoicomonas sp. ALC013
CCTGAATTTCGCCCCAAATGAACTTCTGAACAGAACAGCAGTCTGCTTTTTATATTCTCATGAATTAATGAAATATAGTTATGGATAGAAGCTATGCTGGTATCAGTGGTCAATTCGCAAGATCAGGCAATGATTACAACCAACCGGATGGCCAGGCCACTTCTTCACGGCGTGGACGATATAGATATGCCACAGTAAGACAATGGGATAACCCCTCCCGTAATGCCCCGGGACGTAATGAATTTTACCATTCTTCTTTCACACGCTCTTCTCAACATCTACAGTACCGTTCAGTAAACCCTGTTCAAGATTTCAATAGCCTCACCAGACAGGAAATAATGGATGGCCTGCTGAGTAACTCTTATCGTTTCGGTGATCGTTATGATGGGAGAAATCACGGGCAATATGCCAGCTCAATAAAAAAATACACGTTAGCTGCTAAAAGACCGTTAAATCGAGCGGAACAAAACCAGCTGATGCCTTTGCTGCAAAATTTCACAGCAACGCGGAAATGGAATTGGCGAAGCCTGACAACAACACTGCACTCATTTACTTCAGCGGGTGTTTTTACCCCCCATACCCCCATAGATGAGCGTGTTAAGCATACTCAAGTTGCCTTATTGTCAACGCTAGTTGATGCAATAATATTCAAGTGCAACCAAAAAATTGAAACCAGCTATATTGGTGCCCAGGGTGTCGCCAACCTGCTGTGGGCCATGGCGAAACTGGTAGACAGCGGGCAGGAGCAAAAACCAGGGCTCAACGAGGCTGTGGCCGCACTGTTGCCCCACATGAACGCTCAGAAAGACCAATTTAATGCTCAGGGCATTAGCAACCTGCTGTGGGCCATGGCGAAACTGGTGGACAAGGGCCAGGAGCGGACACCGGGGCTCAATGAGGCCGTGGCCAGCCTGTTGCCCAACGTGAACGCACAGAAAGCTAACTTTAAACCACAGGAAATTGCCAACCTGCTGTGGGCCATGGCGAAACTGGTGGACAACGGGCAGGAATGGACAACAGGGCTCAAAGGGGCCGTGACCGCACTGTTACCCTACGTGAACGCACAGAAAGCTAACTTTAAACCACAGGAAATCACCAACCTGCTGTGGGCCATGGCGAAACTGGTGGACAACGGGCTGGAGCGGACACCAGAGCTCAAAGAGGCCGTGGCCGTGCTGTTACCCCACGTAAACGCACAGAAAGCTAACTTTAAACCACAGGAAATCGCCAACCTGCTGTGGGCCATGGCGAAACTGACGGACAACGGGGAGTGGACACCGGAGCTTAAAGAGGCAGTGGCCACGCTGTTACCCTTCGTGAACGCACAGAAATGCCAATTTAATGCCCAGGCTATAGCCAACCTGCTGTGGGCCATGGCGAAACTGGTGAACAACGGGGAGTGGACACCGGAGTTTAAAGAGGCAGTGGCCACGCTGTTACCCTTCGTGAACGCACAGAAATGCCAATTTAATGCCCAGGGTATAGCCAACCTGATGTGGGCCATGGCGAAACTGGTAGACAACGGGCAGGACCGGACACCAGAGTTCAAAAAGCCTGTGGCCGCGCTGTTGCCCCACGTGAACGCACAGAAAGCTAACTTTAATCCACAGGAAGTCGCCAACCTGCTGTGGGCCATGGCGAAACTGGTGGACAGTGGGCAGGAGTGGTCACCAGCGCTCAAAGGGGCTGTGGCCGCTCTGTTGCCCCGCGTGAGCGCACATAGATACCAATTTAATGCCCAGGGCATCGCCAACCTGCTGTGGACCATGGCGAAACTGATGGACATCGAACAGGAGCAGACACCAGGGCTCAAAGAGGCCGTGGCCGCGCTGTTGCCCCACGTGAACGCACAGAAAAACCAATTTATTCCGCAGCATATCGTCAACCTGCTGTGGGCCATGGCGAAACTGGCGGACAACGGGCAGGAGCAGACACCAGAGTTCAAAGAGGCCGTGGCTGCGCTGTTGCCCCACGTGAACGCACAGAAAGACCAATTTAATCCTCAGCATATCGCCAACCTGCTGTGGGCCATGGCGAAACTGGCGGACAATGGGCAGAAGCAGACACCAGAGTTCAAAGAGGCCGTGGCTGCGCTGTTGCCCCACGTGAACGCACAGAAAGACCAATTTAATGCCCAGGGTATAACCAACCTGCTGTGGGCCATGGCGAAACTGGTTGTCAACGGGCAGGAGCGGACACCAGGGCTCCAAGAGACCTTGGCCGCGCTGTTGCCCCACGTGAACACACAGAAAGAACAATTTAATCCTCAGCATATCGCCAACCTGCTGTGGGCCATGGCGAAACTGGTGGACAACGTGCAGGAGCAGACATCAGGGCTCAACGAGGCTGTGGTTGCGCTGTTGCCCCAGGTGAACGTACAGAAAGACCAATTTATTCCTCAGCATATTGCCAACCTGCTGTGGGCCATGGCGAAACTGGTGGACAGCGGGCAGGCGTGGACACCAGGGCTCAACGAGGCTGTGGCAGCGCTGCTGCCCCACGTGAACACACAAATAGACCAATTTAATGCCCAGGGTATTGCCAACCTGCTGTGGGCCATGGCGAAACTGGTGGACAGCGGGCAGACGTGGACACCAGGGCTCAACGAGGCTGTGGCAGCGCTGCTGCCCCACATGAACGCACAAATAGACCAATTCAATGCCCAGGGTATTGCCAACCTGCTGTGGGCCATGGCGAAACTGGGTGACTTTGTTGAGCTGAACGTGGTTACATCTGCGGTTGAATCCCTTGTCTACCGAATCAGTAAAAAACCTCAGCTCTCAAAGCAAGAGATATCGATGTCTCTCTGGGGAGTAATGGTATGTTGTGCCAGGCAATCTCTACTCTCCAATGCCAATAAAAATAACGTGCTTGAAACACACATGAATGACCTGTTTACTCGCCTGAAAAATACATTCCCAGACAATGAAGAGGAACAATCCGTTATTGCCATGGCCGCAAGTTGGCTTGGGAGATCATGCCCGTTCGTCCCCCATTACCAGACAATCATGTCAAAACCTCAAGCCGAATTCCGCAATCAGCTCCAATCATGCATTCCCTCTTTGCAGATTGAAGAAGAAAAGAGTCATAACTCACTGCCTCCGGTTGACCTGCTACTGCCAGATCACAACATGGTGATTGAAGTTCAGGGGCCCTCTCATTACGTGGGTGGTGATTTCAAAACCAGGAATGGTTCGACTCTGCTGAAAATCGCACTGCTGAGAAAATCAGGATTTGAGGTCATTGAAATCCCTGCTAACATGCTTTGGAACCAAGGTTCAATTAAACGATGTATTGATCAAATAAAGACCAGGATAGGCATCCCGCCACAGGGGCATGGCTCTGTATCACTTAAAAGAAGGTGGGCAGATACGGCATACATTACTGCTGATGACAGGCAATCCTCAGATCACGGTTACTTAACCGCCGAAGAACATTCAGAAGAGCAAACCGACAAACCTGCAAAGAGGAAGAAAACAAACAGCCAGTAATCCCCTCCCTTCGACCCAGGAACCGTTTCACATTCCAGGAAAGTTCTACCAGCGTTGAAGACCTGTTCCCCCTGAATTTCGCCCCGGATGTTTGGAAGATAACGGATTGGTGGCAACAGGAGCAGATGCGTTTCTCCAACTGCTTACATTTATCAATATTCCAACAAAATGAACTTCTGAACAGAACAGCAGTCTGCTTTTAATTTCATAAATTAATGAAATATAGTTATGGATAGAAGCTCTGCTGGTATCAGTGGTCAATACGCAAGATCAGGCAATGATGACAACCTACCGGATGACCAGGCGTCTTCTTCAAGGCATGGACGATATGGATATGCCACAGTCAGACAATGGGATAACCCCTCCCGCACTGCCTCGGTGCGTCATGAATTTTACCATTCTTCTGTCACGCGCTCTTCTCAACATCTACAGTACCGTTCAGTAAACCCTGCTCAGGATTTTAATGCTCTCACCAGACAGGAAATAATGGATGACCTTATGAGTAAATCTTACCGTTTCGGTGATCGCTATGATGGGAGACTTGACGGTAATTATGCCAGTTCAATTAAAAAATACACGTCAGCTGCTAAAAGACCGTTGAATCGAACGGAACAAAGCCAGCTGATGCATTTGCTGCAAAATTTCACAGCAACGCCAAGCTGGAATTGGCGAAGCCTGACGACAACACTTCATTCCTTGACTTCAGCGGGTGCTTTTACCCTCCATAACCCCATAGATGAGCGTGTTAAGCTTACTCAAGCTGCCTTACTGTCAACGCTATTTGATGCCATCATATTCAAGTGCAACCAAAAACCTCCAGCCAGGGATATTGATGCCCAGGGTGTCGCCAACCTGCTGTGGGCCATGGCGAAACTGGTGGATAAAAGGCATGAGTTGACACCAGGGCTCAAGAAGGCTGTAGCCGCACTGTTGCCCCACGTGAACGCAAAAAAAAAACCAATTTATTCCTCAGCATATCGCCAACCTGCTGTGGGCCATGGCGAAACTGGTAGACAACGGGCAGGAACGGACCCCAGAACTCAAAGAGAGCGTGGCCGCGCTGTTACCCCACGTGAGCGCACAGAAAGCTAACTTTACACCACAGAGTATCGCCAACCTGCTGTGGGCCATGGCGAAACTGGTGGACAACGGGCAGAAGCGGACACCGGGGCTCAATGAGGCGGTGGCTGCGCTGTTGCCCCACGTGAACGGACAGAAAGCTACCTTTAAACCACAGGAAATCGCCAACCTGCTATGGGCCACGGCGAAACTGGTGGACAACGGGCAGGAGCAGACACCGCAGCTCAAAGATGCCGTGGCCGTGCTGTTGCCACAAGTGAACCCGGAGAAAGCTAACTTTAAACCACAGGAAATCGCCAATCTGCTGTGGGCCACGGCGAAACTGGGTGAGATCGTTGAGCTGAACGTGGTTACCTCTATGTTTGAATCGCTTGTTTACCGAATCATTGAAAACCCTCAGCTCTCACAGCAAGACATATTGATGTCTCTCTGGGGAGTAATGGTTTGCTGTGCCAGATTGTCTCTGGACTCCAATAACAATAACTGGCTTGAAAAGCACATCGATGACCTGTTTATTCGCCTGGAAAATACATCCCCGAACAATGAAGAGGGTCAACACACCATTGCGAAGGCCGCAAGTTGGCTTGGGAGACCGTGTCCGTTCGTCCCCCATTACCATGCAAACGTTTCAAACCGTCAATCCCACTTCCGCAATCAACTGCAATCATGCATTCCATCTTTACGGATTGAAGAAGAAAAGAGTCTGAATTCATTACCACCGGTTGACCTGCTACTGCCAGATCACAACCTGGTGATTGAAGTTCAGGGACCGTCTCATTACGTGGGTGGTGATTTCAACACCAGGAAGGGTTCGACTCTGCTGAAAATCGCACTGTTGCAAAAAGCAGGATTTGAGGTCATTGAAATTCCGGTTAACAGGCTTTGGAATCAGGATTTAACGAAACCATACATTGATCAAATAAAGACCAGGATAGGCATCCCGCCACAGGGGCATGGCTCTGTATCACTTAAAAGAAGGTGGGCAGACGATTCATACGTTACTGCTGATAAAGGCAGGCAACCCTCAAATCATGGTTACCTAGCCGCCGAAGAACAGTTACAAGAACAAACCGGCAAACCAGCCAGGAGGAAGAGAAAAAACAGCCAGTAATTCCCTCCCTGCATTTATCAACATTCCAACAAAATGAACTTCTGAACAGAGCAGCAGTCTGCTTCTTATATTCTCATGAATTAATGAAATATAGTTATGGATAGAAGTTCTGCTGGTATCAGATGTCAATACCCAAGATCAGGCAATGATGACAACCAACCGGGTGACCAGGCCGCTTCTTCACGGCGTGGACGATATGGACATGCCACAGTCAGACAATGGGATCCCCCTTCCCGCACTGCCCCGAGGCGTCATGAGTTTTACCATTCTTCTTTCACACGCTCTTCACAACATCTACAGTACCGTTCAGTAAACTCTGCTCAAGATTTCAACACCCTCACCAGACAGGAAATAATGGCTGACCTGCTGACTAAATCTTATCGTTTTGGTGATCGCTATGATGGGAGACTTCACGGTCAATATGCCAGTTCAATTAAAAAATACACGTCAGCGTCTAAAAGACCATTAAATCGAGCCGAACAAAGCCAGCTGATACGTTTACTGCAAAATTTTTCCGTAACCCGGAGCTGGAATTGGCGAAGCCTGACGACAACACTTCAATCATTGACTTCAGCGGGTGTATTTACCCCTCATAACCCCATGGAGGAGCGTGTTAAGCGTACTCAAGCGGCCTTACTGTCAACGCTACTTGATGCAATAATATTCAAGTGCAACCAAAAACCTCAAGCCAGGGATATTGATGCTCAGGGAATCGCCAACCTGCTGTGGGCCATGGCAAAACTGGTAGACAGCGGGCAGGAGCGAACACCAAGGTTCAACGAGGCCGTGGCTACGCTGTTACCCCACGTAAATGGACAGAAAGCTAACTTTAAACCACAGGGAATC
>NZ_JBLYNS010000208.1:0-6469 GCF_049310205.1 Endozoicomonas sp. ALC013
TCCACGGTCTCTGGATCAGGGCACCGTCATCAGCGACGGTTGTGGCTCAGGGTTGGCGCTGGCCATCAGCGGCCCGGTCAACGGGAGCAGTCTGCCTGACAATGTCATTCTTTTTTGTGACCATGGTGGTGACTGGCTACTGGCCCCTGAGGTTCTGGAAAAAACAAAGGGGATTGTCTTCAACAAATGGGCCAATAACGACCATATATCCATCGGCCTGAGGCAGGAGGGCATACCCTGTGTGGGGATTAAGCAGCCTCAATGGTGGCCCGATAATGATGCACCGGAATGGGTAACGCTGGTGTGTGGGAAGTTTCAGAAAGAGTCCGGCGGGTTTTTATTGCCGGGTGATCGGGAACAGGCGTTGTTGAATGTCAGTGACAAATCGGCCACCCCTGATTATCAAGCCGCACAGGCTGCCCAGCAGGCATACCAGCCTGCAGAGCCGGAAAAAGAACCGTCGGTAGCACGTCTGTTCTCCTGGCTTGTTGAGCAAAACACCAGGCTCCTGGATTTTCTCGGGACTGAGCGACTGATTCATTTATGCCTGTCCAAAACCGGTGCTGTCCAACTGAGCATGCACCCCGGGCGACAAGAGATTGTCCAGGGATGTGTTCAGGAGATCGACAATTTTATGCAGGAGATCACGGCTTTTCTCTCTGGCTACGAACGGTTTTTAATGCTTGCAGCCGCTGATGCTGATCTTAAACAGCGATACCAGGAGGAGTTAATCCCGCTTCGCGAGCAACTGGCGCTGGTAAAAGCAAAGGTTAAACAAACCGTTGCCCAGGTCACAAGGCCATTTCTGCCTGGCAAGGAGTTACCGGCCTCAGGTTCGGATTTTCAACAATGGCTGGCCCATTGCCAGTTATTAAAAGACCACCTGCAAAGGCTTGAAGAAGTCCATCAGGTGCACAACATCAAGAGCGTTCATGAACTGATTCTATGGTTGCACAAATGTTTTCTCACCAGGCTCTGGCCCGTGGCCACCGCTTCAGGGCAGGGTGAAGTGAGCACAATAAGGCGGCCTATCTATGGAAATATCGATATTGTTGATTTCTCAACGTCTCAGGAAGAACCATTATTCGACGACACTTGCCGTGAGGCACTCAGGCAATTACGGGCCGAAAGAGTGACCGCTCTCAATATGCCAGATTGTACCCGGTTGTCGATTCAGCTTGAGCATCATGCTTGTACCATCGACCTGTTGGAACAAGCCGACGGTGGCAAACAACGGACTTTTCGGATGTGTTACTCTGAGGCGCTGGCCGATTCATTGCAAGTAACCCTGAGCGGAAAGTTCAAGCGACTGTGGTTTTTGGCGCAAACGCTGTCTCACTATTGGAAAAATAGCGGTTTCAATGCACCGGACATTCATTTCAATGAACAGACAGGCCAGGCCCTCTTTGAACTCACCCATCTGCCTGACAAAAAAGATTTGCAGCACATGTTTGTGGACATTCTGAGTGTATTGCACATTCTGGGCAATATGGATTTTTTGTTGGGGCCATTACATCTGGACGAAAGTCAGACAAACTGGAATATGGCCACAATCAGGGAAAGGCTGAATAATCCCGCTTTCGCTACAACCAATCGATCAGCCCTGGAGCATATCTACTGGTGCTCCGCTTACTCACGCACAAAATCACTGATGAGCCTCTGTACCCGGGACAGAGCGATCCGTCACCTGGTTGAAACGGCGCTGATCTTTTCTCAGGCTCCCATCAACTGTATTGAAGAAGCGCTGAACGATCAACTCGATACGCACAGGCAGAAAATACTCTGGCATTGGCTACTTTCTGATCCAGCCAAAGCCAGCCCCCTGGTGAACAAATACGTTAACTGGTTAGCTGACGAAACAACGGCCATGCGTCTGGTGTCGCAAAATGGCCATATCCTGAAATACCTTGCTCCTGAACTACGCAATCAGCGGGCAATGGTTTTTACCGCCATCAAAAGCCACACTGGCGCTATTGTCGATGTGCCGGAGTCCTTTAAAAATGATATTGAAATTATGTCTTATGCCCTGGCAAATACAGGGGATCCGGAAACCACCATTGCCCTAATTGGGCCAGAGCTATCATCAAATCCTGAACTTCTCCGGCGTTTATTCACCGCAGCCGTTGAAAACACATCACAGGCTCTTTCCTGTCATGCGGCAACTGAGTATCTGGAACAACATCCTGGATGCTATAAAGAGCTTCTTCTGTTGGCGCTGAAGTGCAGTGATAAAGATGATTCCTATCGATTATTTCACCACAATTTCAGGAAAAACCTGCTTAACAACCGTCATCTTTATCGGAAACTTGCCTTAAAAGCGCTGGCAAAACCCGGAATAGACGATAGGCTGAGATATTTTCCGGAATTGAATAATGATCGAGAAGTAGTATTCACGGCGGTTGGCTCAGACCCCTTATCATTAAAACATGCCGGACCTGAACTTCAGGCGGATAAAGAACTGGTCAAAAAAGCTGTTGGGAACGATGGGAGAGTTCTGAAATTTGCCAGTGAAGAGCTTAAGGATGATGAAGACATCGTATTGGCCGCTGTCAAAAATTATGGGGTTGCCCTGCTATACGCCAGTGAACGGTTAAAAGCGGATCCAACAATTGTTAGAGCAGCGCTGAAAAATAACGCGTGGGCGCTACGGTATGCCGACGAACAATTAAAACATGATCCGTACTACGTTCGACTGGCTGTCAGTCATCCTTATCCTTATCTTGATATAGAGCAGTGTGGAGATAAGAAATTACTGACCATTGTCGTATCAAAAGACCCTCTTTTCTTTGGAACACTCGCCAAGCAAAAATGGAGAGACGATGAAGAGTTGGTGCAACTGGCTGTGCAAGGTCACGGTCGTACTCTCAAGTATGCCAGTTGCAGACTACGCAGGCACGAGCCAACTGTCCGGCTGGCAGTTCAACAGGATGGTATGGCACTTGAGCATGCCAGCCCGGAACTGCGAGCCAATAAAGCGCTGGTCAAACTGGCAGTGAAAAATGACGGCATGGCGCTGGAGTTTGCCAGTGACCTGCTTCAGGATTGCCCGGAGGTGGTCAAACTGGCCCTGCACCAAAATCCGTTGGCGCTTCAGTTTGCCAGTGACCATTGCCGCAATGACCCGGAGCTGGTCAACATCGCCTTGCAGTACAATGGTATTACCTTGCAGTATGTTGACCGTTTATTACAAGGAAAACCCGAGATCATTGCGGCAGCGATGAACCATGTCGGGCCTGTTGCGTTAAGGTATTATCAACATTTTCATAATGGCCCGTGTGCCTCTGGCAGTCACGACCCATCCCTCATAGAGTGTTGTCCATAAGCGAATAACTGGTAAAAGTCAGTTGTCCAATACTTCAGTTATTTAACTGACGTAAAAAATATTTTGCTCTGTGCAACTATTATCATGTTTTTTTGTCCAATGGATCAAATTGGTAACTCGCAGCCTAAATTAGCCTTGGTCAACCAATAACAGCCAATACTAATGTAGCCCTATAGCGCGGAAATGAATTAACGCATTTTCAAACAGGAATTATCAATATGAACACTTTCAACGTATTCAGTTCTGAAAGATCGACTTATCAGCAATTCGACAGTGAAACAACATGCGTTGTTTCTAATCAGCCTGCAACTGGCGGTTCAAAAGTTTCCCTTGCTCCCTCTACACAACCTGCTCACACACCGCAAATTGATCCATCTCAAAATCTACCCCGGCAAATGCTTGTTTGTAATCGTGAAGTTGAGATTAAAACCGAGTCTCTTTGCCCAAAAAAATCCGACACGAATGACGGGGTGAAACATCATGAGCGTACCGGCTGTATTACTAAAGCCGAAATAAAAAAGGCGACCATGGAGCTTCACAGTGCAATCACCAACACCGAGAACCCGGAGGATCTGACCAATGACAACATCCTTGCCCTGATTGCAGAAGGGGCTGATGTCAACGCCAAAACCAAACGCAGTGGCAAGAAAACCGCTCTCCATCTTGCCGCTATACATGGCAATCAGAGAATCATTGAGCTGCTTGTCAACGAGGCCAGGGCTGACGTTAACCTCAAAGATGATTATGGCAGGACAGTAATGGAGTGTGCATTCCAATATGGCACCAATATTACGCCCCTGATCCCCTGTATGGTAAAAGCCGGATTCGACATTCATGCCGATTGTGGTGGTAACGGGGCAGGAACCATGCTTGCTCATGCGGCCAGGGGAAAAAACTGGGTGCTGGTGGAGTTTTTATTAACCAATGGTGCCGATCCTAACGACCGGATCAACAAAAATGAAACAGCACTCCACCTTGCGGTTCGTCTGGGTAAGCCGGAAATAATAGACATGCTGATGAAGTATAAGGCAGATATCAACGCAAAGACCAACGATGAAGGGAGGACAGCTCTTCACCTTGTGGCTCAATCTGGCCAACGGGACATCCTGGATAAGCTGCTTCAGCATCACGCAAATGCCAACGCCCTGGACAACGATGAAAGGACACCACTCTACCTGCTGACTTGTGCCGATGGTCAGCTGAAGACCTTTCAGTATTTCATGGATACCCTGATTAAACTTCAGGATGACATCGACCATCGGGACATCGGTAGGTCAACTCCCCTCAGCATCTTAGTCAACAGCCTTGAACATCAGGATGCCCTCAAGTATGCCATTAATACCTTGCTTCAACGCGAGGCCGATGTTGACGCCCAAAATGGAGGCGGGTATGCGCCTCTCCACTTTGCGGCTATAAATGGCAAGCTGGAGGCCTTTAGCCAATTGATTGAAAAGGGGGCCAACATGTACGCCAAAACTAACCGTGGCATGATGGTTCTGGACCTCGCCAGGCGCAATGGCCATCACTGCACAGCAAAAATACTGGAGATTCTGGACAATGCCAAATTTGATGTTAAAGCCCCCTGTGACTCCGCAGGTGGCAGGACGATTGCGTATGCCATAGAAAACAGGAAATGGAAGATGGTTGACTCTTTAATAGTTCGTGGGGCTGACATCAATGCATGGAAAAATGAAAAAAGCCAATGCACCCCCCTTCACCACGCGGCTTTAATGGACCAGAAAGATATAGTGAGAGAGCTACTGGAGAGGAGCGCTAAGGCCAATTTACGAAATATAGATGGGCGTACTGCTCTCCATTATGCCGTGTCGGCCCCCGACTGGGACTATCAGGTAGATTGGACAGTTCGACTGGCTATCCTTGCCGATCTGATTGAAAACGGAAAAGTGGAAATCAATGCCCAGAATAAATACGGAGCAACAGCGCTCCACATTGCAGCGAGTCAAGGCAGTATAGATATGATTCGAGAGCTGCTGATGCGAGGGGCTGATTTCAATATTCTGGATGAAAAAAAGATGACAGCTTTTGATCATTGCAATAGGTTTGAATATCTTTTTGGGATTCCCCTTGAAAAGGTTAGCCGGAAAGAAAAAGAGAAAGCCTGTCTGTTTATGGCAGAACATAATGCTGATGTGCGAGGAGCCGATGTGATGAAAGCCAAAGCAGCCGAAGAGAGGGCAGCAAAAGTAGCCGCCATGAAACGCACCTTCAATGGGTTATTGCATAAAGCGAAAGAGCTTCTCAAGCCTGAATGAGAATGCTGAGAAGCCCTTATTTTAGGAGCGGTATAGAGTATATCTGAACGGTCAGAGTTTAAGCCGGAAGCACCATTTTCCAAATATCATGTTTAAAAAATAGTAAACAGCGGATGTTGCCATGTTTAATACACAGTCAGATATTATTAGCCACTCGGTCACAGGCTCAGGTTCCACCTGTTTGCCCGGTGCAGAGGGAGCTGACATCGCCAATGGTGCAATTCCGGTATCCGGCGCTGTAACAACTCACGCTTTATCTTCAAATCGAAAGTGCGAAACTTCCGGGATTGATACCACGTTTACTCCTTCTAACAGCACCGGCCAAAAAATTACTGAAACGTTTGCACTGCCATTAAAAACCAGACGATGTACCGAATCACAGCTGAACGTTGATTCCCCGACTATTCTAAACCGGAAATTGTTAGGTGGAAAAGGGATGTTCCTGACCCTGATGAAGAACGCAGGATTAACTGTTCCGCCATTTCGCTGCATTGAGACAAGCATCGTGCAGAACCTTGAGGCGCTTCCATTCGATGCCAGCCCATTGCTGGCCATGCTGGATGATGGCCATGAGTTTCCCCATACAACGGCCAGTCTGGTGAATATAAGACAGTGGATTACCCAAATGGCACCAGCAGGCAACTCATCGGGCAAGCCAACAACAAGACAACAGCGCTGGCTCGATGCGCTTTCTTCGTTTATTGCTGGACCGGATTTTTATCAGCAAATAAGCGCTCTGACCATTGCCGACACCATACGGGATATCTATAAGGAGTTGCGCACCGGCCTGACTAAGCCCGACAGCCCGATTATCGTGCGCAGCTCCGGCGTGGCTGAGGACTCGTTTGGTAACGCCCAGGCTGGCAAGTACCAA
>NZ_JBLYNS010000209.1:0-6190 GCF_049310205.1 Endozoicomonas sp. ALC013
CATGTAATACCGAGTTGACCGCAGCGCTAGCCAGTTCTTTACCACGAGTCAGGGGTTTCTTCGCCAGCTCCTTACCACGCAACCCGTGCCGGTAACCGGTAATCCATTGATAGGTTGAATAGCCGACAATCCCCAATCCGCCCGCTGCCACAAGTGTACCTGTGGTAATGAGCGCTGTAGCGGCTGTTGATGCTGTAGCATCTGTTGACACTGTGGCGGCATTTACCGGGCAAACATCACCGTAAGAAAAATCCAACGCATCCGGAAATTCAGTTCCCGAAGCGCAATTGTCTGTTAACACACGTGGGTCAGCTTTTTGGCAAAGAAGCTGCTCATTGGATTCAGGTCCTAAATCCTTTTTCATGATGATATAGCTATTCACCGCCGTGGTGTTGGCAACCACTCCTCCATCGTGAACCATCCCCCCCCCGATGCCGGCGTATCCACGTTCACCCGAGGTTTCCACCGTGCTGTCCACCGCCGTGATGTTGGCAACCGTTCCTCTAACCTCCCCTCCCCCAATGCCGACGTAAACGTTGTCACCCAAAGTGGAAATAAGAGCATTTTTGGCCCGGACACCCATGACGGTGCCATTAATATCAACAACACGGGCTGCTAACCCAGTCACCTTTGTGGAATTTATTATATTGGCACCAGTCAAGCGAAGGTCACTGATGTTGCCATTCAGAGTGTCAACAAAACAGTCAGGCAGGTCGCTGATGGTACGGCACTGCCCATCGTACTGCCCGGTGAATGGATCGGTATCATTGCCAATGGATTGATAGTCTTGAGAGGCAACAATATCCGCCGTCTGTTGGTATGTGCCGTCCAGTGGATAGCAGGGATCTCGACCAATCTTGTCCAGGGTTTTCGTATCATTAATCTTTATGGGCATCTTTATGGGTTGTGGACAATCGGCATTGGCATCCGAATTGGCATAGTGAAAGGAGCTGGCCAGCGTACCAAGTGCAAGCAGTCCTCTGGTTCCCTGACTCCCTTGATAGCGGGCTGCGGATGGCTGTTGAAGGGGTACGTCTTGCGAGCCGGGTTCTTTTTCCTGAGCCTCTTCCCCGGTTGCTTTTGATGTCTGTGGTAATTCCGGTTTGACATCCGGCCCGGGCTCACAGTTACCGAACCAGGCATCGGCAATATCTTTCGCATGAAAAGGATGGGACTCAACGGCAAGATAGTTGCCGTGGCCAGTCGCCCAATATCTTCCAGTGTTTTATCGGGATTAATACTGAAGTGAGGATCTTCCATCGGAATCAATGATTTCGCAAATGCTTTAGCAACAGCAACGCCATGGCCGAGCCAGGAATGTTCGACGCCATTCCCTGAACATTGGGAAGCGCTGTCATAAATTGGTTGCTGAATGGACTGCTGAATAGGTTGCTGAATCATAAACATCTTGCCGATTTATCTCGGCACACTAAGCGCCAATCAAACCAGAGTTTATAGACATTTCAGCAAGATGAACTATAAACAGTACAGTAGTCTACTTTTTATATTTTTTATGAATTAATGAAATATAATTATGGATAGAGACACTGTTGGTATAAGTTGGAAATACACGACATCAGGTAATAATTATAAGCAACCGGATAATCATGCCGATACTGCAAGAAGTGGGCGATACAGGCATGGCACAGTCAGGCAGGCAAATACTCCACTCCCCTCTATCCCAATGCGTAATGAATTTTATCATACTTCTGACGCATGTTCTGCTCACTATTCACCAAAACATTCAGTAAAACCTGTTTATGATTTTAATGCTCTTATCACACAAAAAAAAATGGATTGGCTGGTAAGGATATCTGCTCGTTATGGTGATCGGTATGATGGTAAAAAACATGGTCAATTTGCCAGTTCAATTAAACAATACACATCAGCGTCAAAACGCCCTTTACATCATAGTGAACAATGTCAACTGATACGATTGTTGCATGATTTTAAAGCGACACCCGGGTGGGCTTGGCAAAGCCTGACGACAACGCTTCATTCATTTACTTCAGCGGGTGTTTTTACCCCTTATAAATACACAGATGAGTGGGTTAAGAAAACTCAAGCTGCTTTACTGTCAACTTTACTTGATCCAATAATACTTAAGTGCAATCAAAAACCTGAAGCCAGGGATATTGATGCACAAGGTATCGCCAACCTGCTGTGGGCCGTAGCGAAACTGGTGGACAACGGGCTGGCGCTGGAGAAGACACCGAGGCTAAAAGCGGCCGTGGCCGCGCTGTTGCCCCATGTAAAAACCAAAGCCGAATCAAAAGAAGAAAAAGACCATTTCAAGCCACAGGAAGTCGCCAACCTGCTGTGGGCCGTGACGAAACTGGTGGACAACGGGCTGGAGCTGGAGAAGACACCGAAGCTTATAGAGGCCGTGGCCGCACTTTTGCGCCATGTAAAAACCAAAGCCGAATCAAAAGAAGAGAAGGACCACTTTAATCCTCAGCATATCGCCAACCTGCTGTGGGCTGTGGCGAAACTGGTGGACAACGGGCTGGCGCTGGAGAAGACACCGAAGCTCAAAGAGGCCGTGGCTGCGCTGTTGCCCCATGTGAAAACCAAAGCCGAATCAAAAAAAGAGAATGACCACTTCAACACTCAAGGTACCGCTAACCTGCTGTGGGCCGTGGCGAGACTGGTGGACAACGGGCTGGCGCTGGAGAAGACACCGAAGCTCAAAGCGGCCGTGGCCGCGTTGTTGTGCCATGTAACAACCAAAGCCAAATCAAAAGAAGAGCAAGACCACTTCAACACTCAAGGTACTGCCAACCTGCTGTGGGCCTTGGCGACACTGGTGGACAACGGGCTGGCGCTGGAGAAGACACCGAAGCTCAAAGAGGCCGTGGCCGTGCTGTTGTACCATGTGAAAACCAAAGCCGAGTCAAAAGAAGAGAAAGACCACTTTATTTCTCAGCATATCGCCAACCTACTGTGGGCGGTGGCGAAACTGGTGGACAATGGGCTGGCTCTGGAGAAGACACCGAAGCTCAAAGACGCCGTGGCTGCGCTGTTGCCCCATGTGAAAACCAAAGCCGAATCAAAAAAAGAGAATGACCACTTGATTCCTCAGCATATCGCCAACCTGCTGTGGGCGGTGGCGAAACTGGTGGACAACGGGCTGGCGCTGGATAAAACACCGAAGCTCAAAGAGGCCGTGGCCGCGCTGTTGCCCCTTGTGAAAACCAAAGCCGGATCAAAAGAAGAGAAAGAGCACTTCAACACTCAAGCTACCGTCAACCTGCTGTGGGCCGTGGTGACACTGGTGGACAACGGGCTGGAGCTGGAGAAGACAGCGAAGCTCAAAGAAGCCCTGGCCGCGCTGTTGTACCATGTGACAGCCAAAGCCGAATCAAAAGAAGAGAAAGACCTCTTTTTTCCTCAGCATATCGCCAACCTGCTGTGGGCCGTGGCGAAACTGGGTGAGGCCATTGAGCTGAACCTGGTTCAATCTACGTTCGATTCTCTTGTGGACAGAATCATTGAAAACCCTCAACTCTCTGAGCAAGAGATATCGATATCTCTCTGGGGAGTCATGGTATTCTGTGCCAGATTTTATCTGGACTCAGGTAGCAATGATAAAAACCCGCTTGAAAAGCACATAGGTGAACTATTTTCTCGCCTGGAAATTACATCCCCGGGCAATACAGAGGGTCGAACCGTCATTGCCATGGCCGCAAATTGGCTTGGGAGATCGTGTCCGGTTACCCCCCATTACCGGACAACCATTTCTCAACCTCAATCCACCTTCCACAATCAACTCCAATCAAGCCTTCCGTCTTTGAAGATTGAAGAAGAAAAAAGTCTGAACTCATTACCTCCGGTTGACCTGCTTCTGCCAGATTACAGCATGGTTATCGACGTTCAGGGACCTTCTCATTACGTGGATGGTGATTTCAAAACCAGGAATGGTTCGACTTTACTGAAAATCGCCCTGCTGCAAAAATTAGGATTTGAGGTCATTGAAATCCCGGTGAACAAGCTTGCTAACCACAATTCAATGAAAATAGTGATTGATCAAATAAGGACAAGGTTAGCCGTCCCGCCAGAGGCCCATGGCTCTGTGTCACTTAACAGCGGCGAGGTGTCAGCAGATGAGGCATACGTTACTGCCGATGAAGGAGGGCAATTCTCAGATGACTGTTACTTTACCGCCGAAGAACATGTAGAAGAGCAAACAGATAAACCAAAAAAGAGAAAAAGGAAGAGAAAAGAAGCCAGTAAAAACTCATAATTGGGATAATGATCGGAGAAAGTTTCAGGGCTTCGGCACACACAAAACCAAAGGAAGCGCATACAGCTCCTACCTCGAGTATTTAACGTCAAACCGTTGCTCCGGCCATGGACGAAGAACTTTTACTTTAGGCAACACAGTGTTGAGATAGTCTTTGATCTTGCTCAATGTCGCTCGCATTCGCTCTTTGCTGGTTCGTCTGACAATGTTGAATTTCCCCTGCTTCGACTAATAAATATTTGATTTCATTTGGTTAACTACTTAATAGCGGCGATATCACCGATCCCTGTGGCATCCCCCTTATGCTTCGAACTCTGTAGAGGGAAAACAGGAAGCATCAGCAGCAACCTGATCGTTCTGACATTCTGGTGCTATGAAAAGGCGACTGTTCAGTGACGGTCGCCTTTTTTAAATGCTCCAATACAGGGGACTGTCTGAATACATAAGTTACAAACGTTTGTGCAGCTCAGTTACTCTTTCAGTCAGTATCTGGCTCATTTCATGGTCTGGTTTCTGTGTAGGAACTCTCTGCCTGTTCACTCGTTCCCTGGCTTCCTGAATACCCTGTGATACCGAGTTGACCGCAGCGCTTGCCAGTTCTTTACCACGAGTCAGTGGTTTAATCGCCAGCGCCTGGCCACGCACCCCCTGCCGGTAACCGGTAATCCACTGATAGCTTGAATAGCCGACAATCCCCAATCCACCCGCTGCCACAAGGGTACCTAATCCTGAAATTCAGTTCTGATAGAGCAATTGGCTATTAACACTCGTGGGTCTGCATTTTGGCAACGAAGATGATAATTAGAGTCAGAGGGATAATTCGCACGATGAAAAACCTGACCCTGAGCCTCCAGGCTTGTCCAAAGGCTATCAGCCAGCAATAATTAAAACACCATAGATAGCCCCGAGGCAGCAGCACATGAAAGATACTGAGACGAAAATGCAGGATATGCTGAAGCAGGAAATCGAAAAAATACCAAGCGAACACCTTCCTGCCCTGCTGACCATTGTCTACAGCTTCCGCAAAAGTGTTGCCTTAGGGAGTGCAGAAGGCTCATTTGAACAGGGGTGGAAAGAGGTTTCCAGCGGTGATTACCAGCCACTGGATGACTTATGGAAAGGGCTGGATCATTGATAAAGCTCTATTATACGCCCGAATTCAAACGGTCACTGGGCAAGCTGTTAAAAAAATATCACAGCTTGCGTGAAGACCTGAAACCCCTGTTGACTGAACTTACGGCGGGGAAAACCCCGGGGGATAGGCTACAGGTTTCGGGAGCAGTTTTATACAAAGCCAGGATCAGAAACCGTGATGCCAGTCGTGGTAAAAGCGGTGGTTACCGAGTAATTTATTACTTGAAAACGAAAGCGAAAACCATCCTGGTCACCATTTACAGTAAGTCTGACCAGGCTGACATTAAGATAGAAAAGGTTCAAAACATTATTGATCGCTATTTAAAAAAATAGCTATATGGTTTCGTACTTTTTTATAATTCTACAACCAACGACGTTGGTTATGCATAATAGAAGACCTAATGGAATGGTCCGCCCCGCTCCCAAAACGGCTTCAAATTGGTTGCTGAATGGACTGCTGAATAGGTTGCTGAATCATAAACAGGCCTCGATGATGTTGCATAAAAGTACATTGGAAATGTGTACAAAAAAACACTTGGCATCATTGATCCATCCAGTGATGTAAAAGTTCCCGGGTTATGTTTTTTTCTTAATGCCAAAAACTGACTTCACTGACGATGCTCTGCACAAGTACTTTCAGTAAGGCGTGGTTTCTTGCTCTCATCGTCTGGCTGCAACAGCTGTACAGCCCTCCCCTTTCAAGCTGTTGACCAGTTCAGCCCATCCAGGCTCTCCGCCCCCGGAGGGTCTTACTCATTAACCGGTCACTTTTTACCTGCGTAAACAGCGCTTATAATTCCCTCCCATTCACTG
>NZ_JBLYNS010000210.1:0-6137 GCF_049310205.1 Endozoicomonas sp. ALC013
GTGCCTCGCATAGCACCTGCCCAAGTAGCCAGAAATATGTGATTCCATATGGCCAGCTACTTAAAAACAAAGCTAAAAATCTTGAAATAATAATTAAACATTTGTTTAAGTCGTTAACTTCCCTTTGATCTGGTCAGTTTGCAATATGATTTCAAATGCTCAGGCACTTATACGGTGTTCTTATGAAAAAACGACTGCCGCCCTTAAACTGGATCAGGGCGTTTGAGGCCTCCGCCCGGCACCTGAGTTTTACTCATGCGGCTAACGAGTTAAACCTGACTCAGGCTGCCGTGAGCCAGCAGGTCAAGGGGCTGGAGAGCCAGTTGGGTTGTTTATTGTTTCGCCGGTTGCCAAGGGGACTGGAGCTGACCGATGCCGGGGCTGCCTATCTACCCGCTGTCCACGATTCTGTTGAACGCCTGACCGTTGCTACGGAAGAGATCTTTGGCCATGGTCGAACGAGCCTGCTGACCATTAAAGTGAATATGGTGTTTTTTATTAAGTGGTTAGCGCCGAGGCTGAAAAATTTTAGAAGGCAATACCCGGATACTAACCTGCGTTTGACCAGCAATATCTGGGTGAATGAAGTTGAGCGGGAAAGCAGCCAGGACAGCGATCTGGAAATTCGTTACGGCAAGGGTCATTGGCAGGGGATGACCAGCGACCGGTTAACCTGGGATGAGCTCTTTCCTGTGTGCAGTCCCGACTACCTGGCAAAATACCCGATTGATGAAGACACCTTTGATCTCTCTGAGCATTTGTTGCTGCACGTGATGGGCTATGAAGAAGGTTGGGGGCACTGGCTCTGCCAGGCCAATTATAAGGATATGAAGACCTGCCAGGGCTTTTATATGGACACGTTGGTATCGGCATTGGAGTTGGCGGTATTGGGGGAGGGTATTGCGCTTGGTCGCACCAGCCTGGTAAAGGATCTTATTGATTCGGGTAAGTTGGTTACCCCGTTTAAAACTAAAATTCCAACCGATGAAGCTTTTTATCTCGTTTACCCCAGCTCTAATGTTAAACATCAGGATATCGAGGCATTTCGTACCTGGTTACTCAGTGAGGCTCAACCGGTCAAAACATGATGTCTGGCTGCTATAAAAAAATTAAGATCAAAGGTAATGTTTTTATTGCTGGTCACTTTTTGTCAAGCGTTTACTATGTCAGTGTTTAATAAATTTGAAAGGTAACTACTCAGTTTTCAAATGGGCTAATTAATTAATAACGACTTTTATGATAAACAAAATTATTACTTTTCACGTTTTTACGCTGGAGATTGAAAGTCAGAACTACTAATTAAATAGAGTGAGAAAACACATTGAGTATGAAAGCAAATCTACCATTAATCGGTATTCGGGTTATTGATTTTGGCCAGCAAATAGCCGGGCCTGCAGTCGCCATGATTCTGGCTGACCTGGGGGCAACGGTGATTCATATTGATCCACCAACCGGGCCACAATGGCAGAGCCCTGCCAATGCTGTTTTGAATCGGAACAAAACCACGGTAACTATTGATCTGAAATCCGATCAGGGTCTGGTACAGGCGTTAACCTTAATTGATCACGCCGATATTGTTTTGGAAAGTTTTCGTCCCGGAGTCTTAAAGCGCCTGGGAATTGATTTTGCGCAGTTGCGGCAAGCACGTCCTGAGCTGATCACAATTTCCATGCCGGGCTACGCCAGTAATGATCAATTGCGCAGTCAGTGGAAAGCAACAGAGGCTATTGTTGCCGCTAACTCTGGTGCTTTCACCGATATGGGCTTTAACCGGGTGTTGATGGGCGTGGATCCCAGTTTTTCTCCTTTGTCATTGTGCTCAGCCTATGCGACAACGCTGGCGGCCAGCTCGGTGGTGATGGCACTGTTCGCCCGGGAAAAACTCGGTGTTGGTGATCATATTGAAGTGCCGATTGTCGCTGCCTTAATGGAAGGGTTGTCGTACAACTCCATCGTTATTGAAGATTTGCCCAAACGCTACCTGACCATGCGCGAGCATGAAATCAGCCATCGCAAGGAAAACAATCTGCCGATGGATGTTAGCTACGACGATTTACAAGAGTATCTGGATCCCTTTTATCGCACTTACCAATGCAAAGACGGTCGCTTTTTCTACGTCGTTTGTCCATCCCATCGCAATCATGCCAAACGCTGTTTACAGGTGACGGGCTTATATGATGAGTTGTTGGCCGAAGGCTTACCTGAGGTGCACAATCTGCATTTACCGGTTGATGAGTGGGATGACGAAACCTCCATTGGCGTTTATCCACTGCCGAAGAAGTGGGCTGATATTATCTCGGCCAAAATGAAGCGGGTGTTTTTAACCAAAACCTCAGAAGAGTGGGGGGTTATCTTTGGTGAAGGGCAAATTCCGGGGGCACCGCATCGCACCACTCAGGAATGGGTGAACAGTGACCACTGTGCGCAGGCGGGATTGATCGTTGAAGTGGATGATCCTGAATACGGAATGATGAAACAACCGGGGCCTATGGTCTGGCTGGAAGAATCGGCCGAACAAATGTTACAGCCAAGGGCCAGAGTCACGGTTGATTTTGAGGCAGCACTGGCTGAGCTTTCAGAGGTTAAAGCAACGCCCCGGCCCACTGGCGCGGTTGCGGCACCGGACAACCGCCAGGCCTGGTTGGCAGGGGTGAAAATACTCGACTTAACCAATGTCATTGCCGGCCCCCATTCTGCTGCCTTTTTAAGTCGCTTTGGTGCCGAGGTGATCAAATTGGATCCGGTGACACCATTGTATGATCCACTGATTGGCACCGTGTACAGTTTTCAAGCCAATATTGGCAAAAAGAGTGCGTTGGTTGATATCAATACTGAACAGGGACGGGATATTTTTCACCAGCTAATTCGATCCGTTGACCTGGTGTTAATAAATGCCCCCGAGCGTCAGATAGCGCCTCTGGGCCTGGACGAAGCCAGCTTACAGGCCGTTAATCCGGGCGTGTTATTCTGTCGTTTAGACTGCCTGGGAGGACCAACCCGTGGACCCAAAACAGACTACATAGGCTACGACGATATTATTCAGGCAAATAGCGGCATTATGAGCCGTTTTGGTGGACCACAAACGCCAGAAGAGCACGCACACCTGGGCACTTTGGATGTTAATTGTGGTTTTGTGGGCGGTTTGGGGATGGCCTTAAGTCTTTATCACAAAATGCACACCGGGCGGCATAGCCGGGCGTGTACTTCGTTATCTGCGGCAACCAATCTGGCACAAATTAAATTTGCCTATGATTATCAGGGGCGTGCTCCGTTTGATGAAGCATCCGGGCGAGAAGCCCTGGGTAATCACGATTTATCGCATTTTTACACAACGAAAGACGGCAATTTATTTATTGATGCCAGCGAGCAGGAGTTGATCAAGCTGGAACGCGTTCCGGGCCTTGCTGGCATTAGTGAAGCAAAAAATAAGAAGGCCTTTTTGACCGAGGTTCTCTCCCGGGAAAGTGCCGATCATTGGGCGCAGGCGCTGCGGGAACAGGATATTGCAGCGGTGCGCTCAGTGGGGATCGCCGAGCTTCGGGAGCGTTACACTCGCCCTGCCGATGGCAAAGTGGGAATTGACCTTGGCAGTTATGCGTTTTCCAGCTACCGCGATCACCCCAGTGGACACGCAGTGACTATTATTGATCACTACTCAATCAGGCCTTCACGGGCACAGATTATTGCGCAAACACCAACCGAGCGATTAGGCCGTTCGACTACTGAGATTGTTGCGGGTCTTGGCTATACCGATGAACAAATTGCCACCATGCTAAACGACAAAGTTATCGGTACTGGCTGGGGGAAAGAGTACTTGCCGAGTTAAGCATGAACGCTTGCCCGGTATTGTCACCAGAACAAAACACAGGCAACAGGCTTGCACAACGGGCCTTTTGAACTAGCCTCTATTCGTCATTTGTCTCTTAAAATGATGAAACGCCAGATTCAGTAACGAAAAGGCAGGTATCAACCTCCCCCTTTGGGACTTTCCAGCGACGGACAGACATGAGCCCAGATATCAGACAGTGTTTATTACCCTGGGATGATACTGATAATCCGGAGGAAGGGACCGGGAGTTCCAATGCACAGCCATCGCCTGCTATCCAGCAACCTGTTGCCAGCGCAGAAAATAGTTCAGCACGTGGGGTGGCTTCCCCAGATAACGGGATCTTACGTCCACTGACGTTTGATTTCGATTTGCGGGGCCTGGGAGATCAACTGGCAGCGGCAATCAGGAAGCGAGATCTGGCAGCCGTCAACGACCTGCTGAACCTGGTGCAGGATCTGGGGATTGACCCCAATCTCTGCGACCGGCAAGGCTACTATCCGCTTTATTGGGCCAGTCGCTGGGGCAGCGCTGACAGAATTCTCAAGACCCTGCTGGACAGGGGAACGAACCCCAATCTCTGCAACATTGACCCGTGGAATGGAAGAAAGAACATACCTCTGCTTTGTGCCGCCGAAAGCGGCAGTTATGAGGTCAGCAAGGTCTTGCTGGAATACGGAGCTGATCCGCAAGCCCGTGACGGCTCTGATTGGACGGCACTGCACTGGGCCACACGGAACTTCGGCAAACAGAGCATCATGCTCATGAAGTGCCTGCTGGATCACGGTGCTGATATTAATGCCCGTAATAGTATGGGACGCACCCCGCTGCTCAATGCCGTCATTCGTGACACTCTTCTGGCCGTTAACATCCTGCTGAGCGAAGGTGCCGATCCCAATATTCCTGATAATTACGGTCGTACCGCGCTAGACAGTGCAGTCTTGGGCATGAGCACCAATATGGTTGACGACTTGCTGGCTCATGGTGCCAATCCTGATACGCCCGGCGGCATCGACAGCGATGGGAGAAGCAACGCACTGTGCATGGCATTAAGTAAGCAATACAGAGACGACATTGTGGATATGCTCCTTGCTTACGGTGCCAACCCCAACAGGGCGAGCAAAGAGGGCGATACCCCGCTGCATCTGGCGATAGAGAAAAGCAACGCAACCGGTGTTGACAAGCTGCTGGCCCATGGTGCCAATCCCAATATTCGCAACCAGTCAGGCCAGACCGCCCTAGAGGCTGCCCTCGTTACAGGGTCACCTCCGCGCATCATTGATGCCCTGCGTGAGCCCTTTAAACCGGGGTCGCTGCAGTTTTGTGCCCGACGCTGTATTCGTGCAACCCTGATGCGGCCCCGGATGACCCAGAAAAAAAACCGGATAAAACCGCTGTCAAAAGAATCTCAACACCTGCCGTCAGCAGATCCTTTGACAGAAATGGACTCAAGCATCAGACAATGTTCACCTGACGCCGCCAATCCGGAGGAAACGGCCGGGGATCCCCACACACAGCCAGTAACTTCTCTCCAGCAACCTTTTGCCAGCGCAGAAAATATTTCAGCACATGGGGTTGCTTCCCCAGGCAACGGGAGCATGCATCCATCGACGTCTGATCTTGATTTGGTTGATCAACTGGTAGCAGCAACCAGTGATGGTGACCGGGAAATCGTGGACAACCTGCTGGACCTGCTGGAGGAGCGGGGGATTGACCCCAATCTCTGTGACCGGCAAGGCCACCACCCGCTCTATGGTATCAGTGACCGATTCAACAGAGTGGCAAATGTCATCAAGACCCTGCTGACCAGGGGGGTTGACCCCAATTTCGCCACTTTCGACCCATTGACTAATAGAGAGTACATACCTCTGCTTCTGGCCGCCGAAGATGGCAGTTATGTGATCAGCAAGGCCTTGCTGGACCACGGGGCTGATCTGCAAGCCCATGACTGTGGGTGGACGGTGCTGCACTTTGCCGCACGGCGATTTAGCGAACAGAAAGTCATGCTCCTGAAGTGCCTGCTGGATCACGGTGCCGATATTAATGCCCGTAATCATGATGGGCACACCCCGCTGTGCATTGCGGTCCTTCGTAAGGAACTTATGAACGTTAACATCCTGCTGGGCGAAGGTGCCGATCCTAATATTCCTGATAAAGATGGTAAAACCGCACTGGACTATGCAGTCTTTAACAGGTGCGCCAACATGGTCGACGACTTGCTGGCTCATGGTGCCAATCCTGATATTCGCAACCAGTCAGGCCAGACCGCCCTGGAGGCTGCCCTCGCTACAGGGGCATCTGTACACATCAC
>NZ_JBLYNS010000211.1:0-6057 GCF_049310205.1 Endozoicomonas sp. ALC013
AATCCGAGACGACGGATGACGTTCGCCTGGTAGCATCCAGTTGCGCAACCTGGCTGCGCCCCCGCCACTCACGATTCTGCCTGGATACATCGGCAACGGCTTCACGGACCGTCAGACTGGTCATCTCATTACGACCCGGAATCCGCAGGACCTGCCCGCTCTTGAGGCGATTAATATTGTTATCAATAAATGCCTGTGGGTTGCCACGCTGAATCGCCAGCATGGTTTGCTGTACCGACACTTCGGAGTCGGGGCGCACTTTCTCAGCGATTTCCCAGAGGCTGTCATTTCTGTTCACCCGGTAAGTCCCGGGTGCGCTGCTGCTCAAATCTGAAGAGACATCATCGCGACGGGAAGAGACCCGCTGGACCGGTTGCCGCTGAATGGAGTCACGATATTCAACAGTTTCCTGTGACGGCGCATAGTTGCGGTTTATCCGGTTACCATTGGCCCTGAGCGGCTGGTCCCACACAGGGTTAGACCCATAATGGGGCGGAATGGATGGCTTGACAACAGGGGCTGACGTTTGACCATTGAAGGCCGGAGGATCAAGAAGAAGCGTATATTCCTTCAACAGGCGACCACTTGGCCAGTGCACCTCCACCAGGAAATTTAGATAAGGCTCATGGACCGGGCTGTCACTGGTAACCTTGATCAAACCTTTGCCATCAGGGCCAACTTTGGTGGTAAACCGCAGATTATTCAAAATGAAAGGACGTTCAACACCGGCCCGCTCAAAGTCTGTTTTGCTGGCCAGGTTAGAGAGGATCTCGTTGCGAGTGAGATCATTGACCTGCATTAACTCTATCTCAGCCACCAGGGGCTGATTCAAAGCTGAATACAGCTTAACCTCCCCCAGACCCAGCGCATGGGAATTCATTGCAGCGATTCCCCCTGCCAGCGCTGACATCACTACGACAAGTTTTTGCAGTTTCATCATGAATCCTTGTTTTATGCGTAGACTGTTTGAGCCCCTTCTGCCTTCAGCTGTAAAGAAAGCAGCCCCCCTTTCTCGATACAGCGAGGAACCCCAAGCAGTTAAACTAAGTTATCACTTAGCAAAGTCTTTTATCAATAACCTAATCAATTCAACAGCATGAACAGCACTTCTCTTGAAGCTATCGGCCACCATCCAGAAACTCAAGTCGGTTGCATAATCTGATTGCTGCCGGAGTTTGCCAATATGCAGCTGATCGCTTCCCGCAGCGTCTTCAAGGGTAGGCATACCAGGGCAATCAGCCGCTACTATTTCAGGGAGTTCTGATAGTAAAGACTGTATTTCCTGAAAATCAACCGGTTGGACAGTATCCAGATCAACAACATAACTGTCACCGAAAAATACCGGGGCTGTGATGCAGGTCACACGGATGTCCAACTCCTCTCCCAAAGCCACCAGCAGCTCATTGCGCATATTGGCTTCATTGCCGATTTTCTCACCCTCTTCGGCATCAACTTCCGGAATCAGGTTGTAGGCCAGGCGAGCGGAAAAATCACCATGCTCTGTCGGCTTGCCATTCAGCAGCTCAATGGTTTGCTTACGCAGGGCATCGACACCCTTTTTACCAAGGGCCGCCACCGGCTGCATAACCACCAGATTGATACGGCTGAGAGTAAACCGCTGGTGCAGCTTTTGCAGCAGAGGAAGTAAGCAGGCAACAGCAGATCCGGGTACGGCAAAGTAACGGTTATCTATCGCCTCTTCGATAAAATGCCTGTTCAAGTCAACCATCACCGGCACGGTATAGCCCTGAGATGCAGCCCCCTTTGCCGCATCAATAATAACACAGCCACTCTCAACTGCCCGGGTCATCAACTGGGCATTTCGGTGACACCCGGCGGGCATCACCAGAAAATCAGTGGCGGAAAAGTCGGCTTCATCAGCGGGAATAAATTCCAGTGTTTCGCCATGAAACTCAACGGAACCTGAAGCCTGTGCAGACTCCACGAGCGGATAAAGGCTCATTACCGGTAGCGGCTTACCATCAAACAGTGATTCTTCCAGTTGCCGAACCAGAGTTTCACCGGCCAGTGTGTCGGCAGCGTAAATAGCAATATTGTATGTTCGGTTCATGGATAAAAGGCCCCGCAAGCCAGAGAAAGTATGGGCATCGTTGACCTTGTGTCAGCCAGCACCACATAAATGATAAAAAACCATCGACTTTATACAGGGCGTAGATATCAGGCAAGCAGTTTCAGGCCGTTCCCCTGGAAAGTTTGAAATGTCCCCGGGCGGTTGTTCGATCTGGCCCTTCATTGCATATGCTCCTGCACTGCCTTCATAGAGTGTTGTCCTATTCGCATAAAGGTGCCTACGGCATGGGCAATGGGATGATCACGGTGTTCCTGGTAGGCAAAACCGCGGGTAAAGACCATGGAACGGGTTATATGATAAGCCTCGGCAAATGCCCGGACCGGCTTACCGGGCTGAGCGGTGGTCATATGGTCAATACGCAGATCCAGTGTCGGGCAGGCTTCCAGCTGCTCCATACGGGTGTACACGGAAATGCCGCAACAGGAGTCCATCAGGGTGGTAATGGCACCAGAGTGAATAACGCCGGTTTCCGGGTTCCCTATCAGTCGGTTGTCGTAGGGCATTTCCAGCTCAATGCCGTTACGATCCGATTTGACCAATGACATATTCAAATGCAGGCAGTGGGGAATAACTTTGACAAAGTTGCTGGCAAAGTCTGTTAGCTGTTGTTCCGTTAACATAATTCATTTTTTCTGATTATTTGTTATTTATACATAGGCAGTAAGACACGAAGTAACGGGAATGCTTCATGTCTTTTAGTACATGGTTTCAATGAGTTTGATGGGTTGTCGTGCCTCAGCACTCCGTTCGTCCTGAGCCTGTCGAAGGACCCATAGGGCCTAAAGGCGGAAACTCCGGACTCTGATAGATCGTGCCAAGCACCCTTCGACTCCGCTCAGGGTGAACGGAGATCGAACACGTCAAACTCATTGAAACCATGTACTAGTA
This sequence comes from Endozoicomonas sp. ALC013, assembly GCF_049310205.1. Classification (NCBI taxonomy): domain Bacteria; kingdom Pseudomonadati; phylum Pseudomonadota; class Gammaproteobacteria; order Oceanospirillales; family Endozoicomonadaceae; genus Endozoicomonas; species Endozoicomonas sp. ALC013. Next base: position 2,981 of record NZ_JBLYNS010000211.1, read on the forward strand.
TGAAACCTCTGTTGTCTATAGAACGCTATTTCAATACAGAAGCAGACACTCAGAGCAATATGGTCAACATACGACGCAGTGGCTCTGCCGCTCCCCACAACAGCTGATCACCCACAGTAAATGCCGTCAGATAGTCAGGTCCCATATTCAATTTGCGCAGACGGCCCACCGGAATATCCAGACGGCCGGTGACCGCTGCGGGTGTCAACTGATGCATGGTCTCTTCCCGGTGGTTTGGAACCACGGACACCCAGTCATTGGCACCGGCAATCATCGCCTCAATATCCGCCATGGGGATATCGTTACGCAGCTTGATGGTCAATGCCTGACTGTGACAGCGCATGGCTCCAATGCGAACACAGATACCATCCACAGGAACCGGTGAAGCCTGGTGCCCGAGAATCTTGTTGGTCTCGGACTGAGCCTTCCACTCTTCGCGGCTCTGGCCATTCTCCAGCTCTTTATCAATGTAAGGAATCAGGCTGCCTGCCAGTGGCACACCAAACTCACTTTGCGGAAGATCAGCACTTCTTAATAAGGAAGAGGTCTTACGATCAATATCCAGAATGGCACTGGCCGGGTCAGCCAGCTCGGCAGCAACATTGCCCTGGATAGAGCCCATCTGGCTGATCAGCTCACGCATGTTTCTGGCACCGGCACCACTGGCTGCCTGATAGGTCATGGCACTGACCCACTCCACGGCATTGTGCTGAAAGAGCCCGCCGATGGCCATCAACATCAGGGAAACGGTGCAGTTACCACCGATAAAATTTTTAACACCGTCATTCAGCGCACGGTCAATCACAGCACGGTTGACGGGATCAAGAATAATCACAGCATCGTCGTTCATCCGCAGGGAGGAAGCGGCATCAATCCAGTATCCCTGCCAGCCACTGTCACGCAATGGCCGGAAGACTTTGCCGGTATAATCGCCACCCTGGCAGGAAATAATAACGTCCATTTCTCTGAGCGCGTCTATATCATGGGCATTCTGAAGGTCGCCCACAGGCACACCAACATCGGGTCCGGGCTGACCCAGTTGCGAGGTGGTGAAGAAGACCGGCTCGACACCCTTGCCCTGTAAACGGGCAAAGTCGTTTTCTTCCTGCATACGCTCCATTAATACGGAGCCCACCATGCCTCGCCAGCCAACAAAACCTACTTTTTTCATACTGCGCTCCCCCGAAAAAACGGCCCCTGCTCAAATCAGACAACAGAAGCCGCCAACATTATATATTTGTTATGCATTTAACAAACAGTCAACAACCGCATCACCCATTGCAGCGGTGCCCACCAACTGACAACCTTCAGAGGCGATATCCCAGGTACGATAGCCTTTATCCAGAACATCGCTGACTGCTTTTTCAATGGCATCCGCAGCGACAGCTTCGGCCAACGAATAGCGAAGCAACATCGCCAGGGACAAAATCTGCGCCAGAGGGTTCGCCTTGTTCTCCCCGGCGATATCCGGTGCCGAACCATGCACCGGCTCATACATTCCCTGGTTCTTTTCGTTCAGGGAGGCTGATGGCAACATACCAATCGAGCCGGTCAACATTGCCGCACAGTCGCTGAGGATGTCGCCGAACATATTACCGGTCACCATCACATCAAACTGTTTCGGAGCCCGAACCAGCTGCATGGCGGCATTATCAACGTACATATGGCTCAGCTCAACATCGCTGTAACCGGCAGACTCGGCAATAACCACTTCCCGCCAGAGACCGGTCACTTCAAGCACGTTGGACTTGTCCACCGAACAGAGTCGTCCACCCCGCTTTCGGGCTGCCTCAAAAGCCACCCTGGCGATACGACGGATTTCAGACTCCCGATAGACATAGGTGTTATAACCTTCCCGTTCGCCATTTTCCAGGGTTCGGACGCCACGGGGCTCACCAAAATAGATGCCACCGGTCAGCTCCCGCACAATAAGAATATCCAGACCAGCCACCAGCTCTGGCTTCAAACTGGAAGCTTCGGCCAGTTGCGGAAAAAGTATGGCCGGACGAAGGTTGGCAAAAAGGTCCAGTTCAGCGCGAAGTTGCAACAGCCCTTTTTCAGGACGGTTCGCCATGGGTTGATCATCCCACTTCGGACCACCTACCGAACCGAACAGGATCGCATCGGCGTTCCTGGCCAGCGCCAGGGTTTCATCACTCAGCGGAACACCATATTGATCAATGGCAGCCCCTCCCACCAGACCATGACTGACTTCAATATCGAGCCCAAAACGCAGTTTGGCCGCATCCAGTACTTTCAGGGCCTCAGCCATAATCTCAGGGCCGATGCCATCACCTGGAAGACATAACATCTGCTTGCTCATGAAAAGCTCCGCCTTTAATTATTTTTACTGGCGAACAGCCAGGGGTTATCTGCTTTATAACGCTGTTCGAAATTGCGGATCTGATCCGCATCCTGCAAGGTCAGGCCAATATCATCCAGACCGTTGACCAGGCAGTGACGACGAAATGCATCAATGCTGAATGGCAACTCTGCGCCATCAGGCTTAACCACCACTTCGCGCTGGAGATCCACCGTCAGCTGATACCCCTCATTCGCTTCCACTTCCTTGAACAGCTGCTCTACCTCCTCATCCGACAGGGTGATGGGGAGAATGCCGTTTTTAAAGCAGTTGTTGTAAAAGATATCCGCAAAGCTTGGCGCGATCACACAGCGGAAACCAAAATCATCCAGGGCCCAGGGGGCGTGTTCCCGGCTGGAACCACAGCCAAAATTCTGCCTGGCCAGCAGGATGGACACGCCCTGGTAACGGGGCTGATTCAGGACAAACTCCGGATTCAGTGGACGTTTGGTGCAATCCTGTCCAGGATAACCTTCGTCCTGATAGCGGAGTTCATCAAACAGATTGACACCAAAGCCGGTGCGTTTGATGGACTTGAGAAACTGCTTGGGGATGATCATGTCCGTATCCACATTGGCACGATCCAGGGGAGCCACTAAACCCTGATGAACGGTAAAAGCCTGCATGATTCTCCCCTTACACTACGGATGTCTGATGACGGACATCGACAAAATGGCCCGCAATGGCCGCCGCAGCCGCCATGGCCGGACTGACC
>NZ_JBLYNS010000212.1:0-5900 GCF_049310205.1 Endozoicomonas sp. ALC013
CCCTGTGGTTTAAAGTTAGCTTTCTGTGCGTTCACGTGGGACAACAGCGCGGCCAAGGCCCTTTTGAGCTCTGGTGTCGGCTCCAGCCCGTTGTCCACCAGTTTCGCCATGGCCCATAGCAGGTTGGCGATGTGCTGAGGAATAAATTGGTCTTTCTGTGCGTTCACATGGGGCAACAGGGCAGCCACGGCCTCGTTGAGCTCTGGTGTCTGCTCCTGCCCGTTGTCCACCAGTTTCGCCATGGCCCACAGCAGGTTGGTGATATCCTGAAGTTTTAAGTGAGCTTTCTGTGCGTTCACGAGGGGCAACAGCACGGCCACGGCCTCGTTAAGATCTGGTGTCCGCTCCTGTCCGATGTCCACCAGTTTCGCCATGGCCCACAACAGGTTGGCGATTTCCGGTGGTTTAAAGCAAGCTTTTTGTGTGTTTACGAGGGGCAACAGCGCAGCCACAGCCTCTTTGAGTTCTGGTGTCTGCTCCTGCCCGTTGTCCACCAGTTTCGCCATGGCCCACAGCAGGTTGGCGATAGCCTGAGGAATAAATTGGTCTTTCTGTGCGTTCACGTGGTGCAACAGGGCGGCCACGGCCTCGTTGAGCCCTGGTGTCCGTTCCTGGCCGTTGTCCACCAGTTTCGCTATGGCCCACAGCAGGTTGGCGATTCCCTGTGGTTTAAAGTTCGCTTTTTGTAAGTTCACGTGGGGCAGCAGCACGGCTACGGCCTCGTTGAGCTCTGGCGTCCGCTTCTGCCCGTTGTCCGATAGTTTCGCCATGGCCCACAGCAGGTTGGCAATATTCTGGGTATCAAATTGGTCTTTCTGTGCGTTCACATGGGACAACAGCGAAGCCACGGCCTCGTTGAGCTCTGGCGTCCGCTCCTGCCCGTTGTCCACCAGTTTCGCCATGGCCCACAGCAGGTTGGCGATTCCCTGAGGAATAAATTGTTTTTTCTGTGCATTCACATGGGGCAACAACACGGCCATGGCCTCTTTGAGCTCTGTTGTCCGTTCCTGCCCGTTGTCCACCAGTTTCGCCATGGCCCACAACAGGTTGGTGATTCCCTGGGCATCAATATCCCTGGCTTGAGTTTTCTGGTTGCACTTGAATATTATTGCATCAAGTAGCGTTGACAATAAGGCAGCTTGAGTGAGCTTAACATGCTCATCCCTGGGTTTATGAGGGGTAAAAACACCCGCTGAAGTAAATGAGTGAAGTGTTGTCGTCAGGCTTCGCCAATTCCAGCTCCGTGTTGCTGTGAAATTTTGCAGCAAACGCATCAGCTGGCTTTGTTCAGCTCGATTTAACGGTCTTTGAACAGCTGACGTGTATTTTTTAATTGAACTGGCATATTGCCCGTGATTTCTCCCATTATAGCGATGACCGAAACGATCCGATTGACTTACCAGATCATCCATTATTTCTGGTTTGATGAGGGCATTAAAATTATGAGCAGAGTTTACTGAACGGTACTGTAGATGTTGAGAAGAGCATGTGCCAGAAGAATGGTGAAATTCATTGCGACCCGGTGCATTGCGGGGGGGATGATTCCATTGTCTGACTGTGGCATGTCGGTATCGCCCACGCCTTGAAGAAGGGGCATGGCCATTCGGTTGGTTGTAACCGTTATCTGATTTTGTGGATTGACCACTGATACCAGCAGAACTTCTATCCATAATTATATTTCATTAATTCATGAAAATATAAAAAACAGACTGCTGTTCTGCTCAGAAGTTCATTTTACAGAAAAGTTTACTTGAGTCATTATGGCAAGAAGGCGATTACTGGTTACTTGTTTTCTTCCTCTTTGCCAGGTTGCTTTGCTCTTCTAAATGTTCTTCGCCAGTCACGTATGCAGCACCTGCCCGCCTTCTTTTAAGTGGTACAGAGCCATGACCCTGTGGCGGGATGCCTATCCTGGTCTTTATTTGATCAATATAGGGTTTCATTAAATCGTTGTTCAAAAGCTGGTTAGTCGGGATTTCAATGACCTCAAATCCTGCTTTTTGCAGCAGTGCGATTTTCAGCAGAGTCGAACCATTCCTGGCGTTGAAATCACCACCCATGTAATGAGAGGGGCCCTGAACTTCAATCACCATGTTGTGATCTGGCAGAAGCAGGTCAACCGGAGGTAATGAGTTCAGACTCTTTTCTTCTTCGATCTTCAGAGATGGAATAGATGATTGGAGTTGATTGCGGAAGTCGGATTGACGTTTTGAAACGATTGTCTGGTAAGGGGGGCGACCGGACACGCTCTGCCAAGCCAACTCGCGGCCATGATCATGATGGATTGATCCTCTTTATTACCTGGCGATGTATTTTCCATGCGAGTAAACAGGTCATCCATGTGCTTTTCAAACACGTTATTTTTAATGGCATTGGAGTCTAGAGCCAACCTGGCACAGCATACCATTACTCCCCAGAGAGACATCGATATCCCTTCCTGAGAAAACTGAAGGTTCTCACTGATTCGATAGACAAGCGATTCGAACGTAGAGGTAGCCACGTTCAGCTCAACGAGTTCACCCAGTTTGGCCGTGGCCCACAGCAGGTTGGCGATATGCTGAGGAATAAATTGGTCTTTCTGTGCGTTCACGAGGGGCAACAGCGCGGTCAAGGCCCTTTTGAACTCTGGCGTCGGCTCCTGCCCGTTGTCCAACAGTTTCGCCATGGCCCACAGCAGGTTGGTGATTGCCTGTGGGTTAAAGTTAGCTTTTTGTACGATCACGCAGGTCAACAGCGCAGCCACCGCTTCGTTGCACTCTGGTGTCTGTTCGTACCCGTTGTCCACCAGTTTTGCCATGGCCCACAGCAGGTTGGCGATATCCTGGGCATTAAATTGGTCTTTCTGTGCGTTCACGAGGTGCAACAGCGCGGCCACGGCCTCTTTGAACTCTGGTGTCGGTTCCAGCCCGTTGTCCACCAGTTTCGCCATGGCCCACAGCAGGTTGGCGATAGCCTGAGGAATAAATTGATCTTTCTGTACGTTTACGTGGGGCAACAACACGGCCACAGCCTCTTTGAGCTCTGCTGTCCGCTCCTGGCCGTTGCCCAGCAGTTACGCCATGGCCCACAGCAGGTTAGCGATTCCCTGGGCACCAATATCACTGGCTTCAGGTGTTTGGTTGCACTTGAATATTATTACATCAAGTAGCGTTGATAATAAGGCAGCTTGAGTGAGCTGAACACGCTCATTCATGGGTTTATGAGGGGTAAAAACACCCGCTGAAGTAAATGAGTGAAGTGTTGTCGTCAGGCTTCGCCAATTCCAGCTCCGTGTTACGGTAAATTTTTGCAGCAAACGCATCAGCTGGCTTTGTTCTGTTCGATTTAATGGTCTTTTAGACGCTGACGTGTATTTTTTAATTAAACTGGCATATTGCCCGTGATTTCTCCCATCATAGCGATGACCGAAATGATCCGATTTACTCACCAGATCATCCATTATTTCCTGTTTGATGAGGGCATTAAAATCTTGAACAGGGTTTACTGAACGGCACTGTAGATGTTGAGAAGAGCGTGTGCCAGAAGAATGGTAACATTCATTGCGACCCGGTGCAGTGCGGTGGTGATTATCCCATGGTCTGATTGTGGCATGTCTGTATCGCCCACGCCTTGAAGAAGGGGCAGGGCCATTCGGTTGGTTGTAACTGTTATTTGATCTTGTGTATTGACCACTGATACCAGCAGAACTTCTATCCATAATTATATTTCATTCATTCATGAAAATATGAAAAGCAGACTGCTGTTCTGCTCAGAAGTTCATTGTGCGGAAAAGTTTACTTGAGTCATGATGGGAGGAAGGCAATTACTGACTGTTTGTTTTCTTCCTCTTTGCCGGGCTGGTTTGCTCTTGTGAATGTCCTTCGGCAGTGACGTATGCAGCATCTGTCCACCCTCTTTTAAGTGAAACAGAGTCATGCCCCTGTTGCTGGATGCCTATCCTGAGCTTTATTTGATCAATATATGGTTTCATTAAATCTTTGTTCAAAAGCCGGTTAGCCGGCATTTCAATGACCTCAAATCCTGCTTTTTGCAGCAGTGCGATTTTAAGCAGAGTCGAACCCTTCCTGGTTTTGAAATCACCACCCACGTAATGATATGGTCCCTGAATTTCAATCACAATATTGTGATCCGGCAAAAGCAGGTCAACCGGAGGCAATGAGTTCAGACTCTTTTCTTCTTCAATCTTCAAAGATGGAATAGACGATTGGAGTTGATCGTGGAAGTCGGCCTGGGTTTTTGAGATGGCTGTCTCGTAATTGCGAACGACCGGACAGACTCTGCCAAGCCAACTTGCGGCCATGAACATGATGAATTGATCATCTTCTTTACCTGGCGAGGTATTTTCCAGGCGAGTAAACAGTTCATCCATGTGCTTTTCAAACACATTATTTTTATTGGTATTGGAGTCTAGAGCCAACCTGGCACAGCATACCACTACTCCCCAGAGAGACATCGATATTTCTTCCTGAGAAAACTGCAGGTTCTTATTGATTCGATAGACAAGCGATTCGAACGTAGAGGTAGCCAGGTTCAGCTCAATCAGTTCACCCAGTTTGGCCGTGGCCCACAGCAGGTTGGCAATACCCTGGGCATTGAATTGGTCTTTCTGTGCGTTTACGAGGGGCAACAGCGCGACCACAGCCGCGTTGAGCCCTGGTGTCTGCTCCTGCCCGTTATCCGCCAGTTTCGCCATGGCCCACAACAGGTTGACGATTTCCTGTGGGTTAAAGTTCGCTTTTTGTACGATCACGCAGGGCAACAGCGCGACCACAGCTTCGTTGAGCCCTGATAACTGTTCCTGCCCATTGTCCACCAGTTTCGCCATGGCCCAAAGCAGGTTGGCGATTTCCTGTGGTTTAAAGTTAGCTTTTTGTACGATCACGCAGGTCAACAGCACAACCACGGTTTCGTTGAACTCCGGTGTCTGCTTGTACCTGTTGTCTACCAGTTTCGCCATAGCCCACAGGAGGTTGGCGATATGCTGGGGAATAAATTGGTCTTTCTGTGTATTCACATGGGGCAACAGCGCGGCCATAGCATCTTTGAGTTCTGGTGTTTTCTCCAGCCCGCTGTCCGCCAGCTTCGCCATGGCCCATAGCAGGTTGGTGATTTCCTGTGGTTTAAAGTCAGCTTTCTGTGCGTTCACTTGGGGCAACAGCACGGCCATGACCCCGTTGAGGCCTGGTGTCCGCTCCAGCCCTTTGTCCACCAGTTTCGCTATGGCCCACAGCAGGTTGGCGATATGTTGAGGAATAAACTGGTCTTTCTGTGCGTTCACGCAGGGCAACAGCGCGACCACGGCCTTGTTGAAATCTGGTGTCCGCTCCTGCCCATTGTCCACCAGTTTCGCCATGGCCCACAGCAGGTTGGCGATATGCTGAGGAATAAATTGGTCTTTCTGTGCATTCACCTGGGGCAACATCGCGATCACTGCCTCTTTGAGCCCTGGTGTCTGCTCCTGTCCGTTGTCCACCAGTTTCGCCATGGCCCACAGCAGATTGGCGATCCCCTGTGGTTTAAAGTCAGGTTTCTGTGTGTTCACGTGGGGCAACAGCGCGGCCACGGCCTCATTGATTTCTGATGTTTGCTCCAGCCCTTTGTCCACCAGTTTCGCTATGGCCCACAGCAGGTTGGCTATAGCCTGAGGAACAAATTGATCTTTCTGTACGTTTACGTGGGGCAACAACACGGCCACAGCCTCTTTGAGCCCTGCGGTCCGCTCCTGCCCGTTGTCCACCAGTTTCGCCATGGCCCACAGCAAGTTAGCGATTTCCTGAGTGCCAATCTCACTGCCTTCAGGTTTTTGGTTGCACTTGAATATTATCGCATCCAATAGCGTCGATAATAAGGCAGCCTGTGTGAGCTGAACACGCTCATCCATGGGTTTATGAGGGGTAAAA
>NZ_JBLYNS010000213.1:0-5841 GCF_049310205.1 Endozoicomonas sp. ALC013
GTTGGCGATATGCAGAGGAATAAAGCGGTCTTTCTGTTCTTTTGATTCGGCTTTGGTTGTCACATGGGGCAACAGCGCGGCTACGACCTGTTTGAGCTTCGGTGTTTTCTCCAGCTCCAGTCCATTGTCCACCAGTTTCGCCACAGCCCACAGCAGGTTGGTGATATCCTGAGGATTAAAGTGGTCTTTCTCTTCTTGTGATTCGGCTTTGGCTTTCACCCGGGACAGCAGCGCGACGACGGCTTCTTTGAGCTTCTGTGTTTTCTCAGGTTCCAGCCCGTTGTCCAACAGTTTCGCCAAGGCCCACAGCAGGCTGGCAACCTCCTGTGTGTTGAAGTGGTCTTTCTCTTCTTTTGATTCGGCTTTGGTTGTCACGTGGGGCAGCAGCGCGGCCACAGCCTCTTGGAACTGCGCTGCCTTCTCCAGCCCGTTGTCTACCAGTTTCGCCAGAGTCCACAGCAGGTTGGCGGTAGCTTGAGTGTTGAAGTGGTCTTTCTCTTTTTTTGATTCGGTGTTGGCTTTCATCAGGGGCAGCAGCGTGGCTACCGTTCCTTTGAGCGTTGGTGTCTTCTCCAGCCCGTTGTCCACCAATTTTGCCACGGCCCACAGCAGGTTGGAGATATGCTGAGGGATAAAATGGTCTTTCTCTTCTTTTGATTTGGCTTTGGTTTTCACCAGGGGCAACAGCGCGGCCACGACCTCTTTGAGTTTTGGTGTCTTCTTCAGCTCCAGCCCGTTGTCTACTAATTTCGCCACGGCCCACAGCAGGTTGGAGATATGCTGAGGGATAAAATCGTCTTTCTCTTCTTTTGATTCGGCTTTGGTCTTCACCAAGGGCAATAGCGCGGCCACGGTCTCTTTGAGCTTCGGTGTCTTCTCCAGCTCCAGCCCGTTGTTCACCAGTTTCGCCAGGGCCCACAGCAGGTTGGCGGCACCTTGTGCATCAATATCCCTGGTTTCAGGTTTTTGGTTGCACTTACGTATTACTGCATCAAGTAAAGTTGACAATAAAGCTTCCTGAGTTTCCTTACTTCCCTCACTCATGTACTTATGAGGGGTAAAAACACCCGCTGAAGTAAATGAATGAAGCGTTGTCGCCAGACTTCGCCAGGTCCACCCGGAGGTAGCTTTAAAATTGTGCAAAAATGGTATCAGTTGGCGTTGTTCACTATGATGCAAAGGTCGTCTTGATGCTGAAGTGTATTGTTTGATTAAGGTGGCAAATTGACTGTGTTTTTTACCATCATAGCGATCGCTATAACGCGCAGATATGCTCAGCAGGTAATCCATTCTTTCTTGTGTGATGAGAGCATTAAAATCATGAACAGGTTTTATTGAGTGTTTTTTTGCATGGTTAGCAGAAAAGCCGTCAGAAGCACGATACTCATTACGCTTCTGGATACAGGCGAGTGGCGCATTCACCTGTCTGACTGAGCCATGCCAGTATCGCCCACTCTTTGAAGAATCGGTACGATCATCCGGTTGTTTATAATCATTACCTGATGTTGCGCATTGCCAACTGATACCAGCACCGCCTCTGTCCATCATTATATTTCATTAATTCATGGGAAATATAAAAAGTAGACTACTCCAGGAGGCTTTCCGAGAATAGCGCCCGTCGCGAGGACGGGAGAAAATTGAGGATAAAAATTTGGTTTTGTGAGGTGAATAGCGGGGCTATTTGCCGAACAAAAGCGGATTTTTAGACCAATTTGCTGTCGCCGCACGACTGCATGGATGCAGGAGCTAGGGCAACGCAGGAGCAGTTGCCGCGTAGGGCAGTCTATTCTCGGACAGCCTCCCAGAGCCTCATCAGGCCGTAGTTTTTACTGGTTTTTTTCTCTTCCTTTTTCTCTTTTTGGGTTTATTTATTGGCTCTTCCAAATATTCTTCGGCGGTAACATAACCGTCATCGGAAAATGGCTCTCCTTCATCAGCAGTAACGTATGCCTCATCTGCCGCCGCCTCACCACTGGTATGGAACACGCCATGAGCCTGTGGCGGGACTGCTAACTTTATCTTTATTTGCTCAATAACTCGTTTCATTGAATCCTGTTTCCAAAGCTTGTTCACCGGAATTTCAAGGACCTCAAATCCTGATTTTTGCAGCAAGGCGATTTTCAACAAAGTCGAACCATTTCTGGTTTTGAAATCACCACTCACGTAATGAGAAGGTCCCTGAATGTCGATAACCATGTTGTAATCTGGCAGTAGCAGGTCAACCGGAGGTAATGAGTTCAGACTCTTTTCTTCTTCAATCTTCAACGACGGAAGGCTTGATTTGAGTTGATCGAGGAAGGTGGATTGAGATTGTGAAATAATTGTCGGGTATTGGGGGGTGACCGGACACGCTCTTCCAAGCCAGCTTGCGGCCATGGCAATAATGGATTGATCCTCGATACTGCCTGAGGAGGTATTTCCCAGGCGGGAAAATAGTTCACCTACATGCTTTTCAAGTGAGTTTTTATTATTTTTACCGTAGTTAAGATAACATCTGGCACAGAATGCCATGACTCCCCACAGAGACATCCATCTACTTTGCTGAGGGAGCTGGAGGTTTTCGCTGTTTTTGCCGACAAGAAAATCGAACGTTGATTCAACCACCTTCAGCTCAATCACCTCACCCAGTTTTGCCACGGACCACATCATGCTGGCGACTTCCTGTGGCTTGAAGCGCTCATTCTCTTCTTTTGATTCGGCTTTGGTTTGCATCAGGGACAACAGCGCGACTACGGACTCTTTGAGTTCCGATGTCTTCACCAGCTTCAACCCGTTCTCCACCAGTTTCGCCAGGGCCCACAGCAGGTTGGCAATATGCTGATGAGAAAAGTGGTCGGTCTCGTCTAATGATTCGGCTTTGCTGGTCACCTGGGGCAACAGCGCAACCACGGCCTCTTTCAGCTTCGGTGTCTTCTCCGGCACCAGTCCGTTGTCTACCAGTTTCGCCATGGCCCACAGCGAGTTGGCGGTATCTTTTGCGCTGAAGCGGTCTTTCTCTTCTTTTGATTCGGCGTAGGTTTTCACATAGGGCAACAACCAGGTCACGGCCTCTTTAAGCCTGGGTGTCTTCTCCGGTTCCAGTCCGTTGTCTACCAGTTTCGCCATGGACCACAGCAGATTGGCGACTCCCTGTGGCCTGAAGCGGTCTTTCTCTTCTTTTGCTTCAGCTTTGGTTTTCACATGGGGCAACAGCGCGGCCACAGCCTCGTTGAGCTGCGGAGTCTTCTTTAGCTTCAGCCCGTTGTCTACCAGTTTCGCCAGGGCCCACAGCTGGTTGGTGACATGCTGAGGAATAAGGTGGTCTTTCTCTTCTTTTGATTCAGCTTTGGTTTTCATCAGGGGCAACAGCACAGCCACGACCTCTTTGAGTTTCGGTGTTTTCTCCAGCTCCAGCCCGTTGTCTACCAATTTCGCCGCCGCCCATATAAGGTTGGAAATTTGCTGAGGATTGAAGTGGTTCTTCTCTTCTTTTGATTTGGCTTCAACATGAATCAACACTGCGTCCACAGTCTCTTTGAGCTTCGGTGTCCTCTCCAGCTCCAGCCCATTGTCCACCAGTTTCGCCAAAGCCCATTGTAGAGAGGCGACTTCCTGCAGCTTGAATTGGTCTTTCTCTTCTGTTGATTCGATTTTGGTTTTCATCAGGGGCAACAGCGCCGCCACGGCCACTTTGAGCGTCGGCATCTTCTTCAGCTCCAGCCCGTAGTCCACCAGTTTCGCGAAGGCCCATAGCAGGTTGGCGATACCTTGATTGTTAAAGTGGCCTTTCTCTGCTTTTGATTCGGCTTTGGTTTTTACATGAGGCAACAGCGCAGCCACAGCCTCTTTGAGTTTCGGTATCTTCTCCAGCTCCAGTCCATTGTCCACCAGTTTCGCGAAGGCCCACAGCAGGTTGGCGACACCTTGAGTGTTAAAGTGGTCTTTCTCTTCCTTTGATTCGGCTTTGGTTTTCACATGAGGCAACAGCGCGGCCACGGCCCCTTTGAGCGTTGGCGTTTTCTCCAACCCCTTGTCCACCAATTTCGTCACGGCCCATAGCAGGTTGGCAATCTGCTGAGGAATAAAGTGGTATTTCTCTGATCCAGCTTTGGCTATCACATGGGGCAACAGCGCGGCCACCCCCTCTCTGAGCACCAGTGTCTTGTCCAGCTCCAGCCCGTTGTCCACCAGTTTCGCCACAGACCACAGCAGGTTGGCGATATGCTGAGGAATAAAGTGTTCTCTCTCTTCTGGTGCTTTGGCTTTGGCTTTAACATGGATCAACAGTGCAACCACAACCTCTTTGAGCTTCGGTGCTTTCTCCAGCGCCAGGCCGTTGCCCACCAGTTTCGCTACAGACCACAGCAGGTTATTGATACCTTGAACATCAAGATACCTGGCTTCAGGTTTTTGGTTGCACTTGAGTAGTACTTGATCAAGTAAAGTCGACAGTAAAGCCGCTTGAGTTTCCTTAACCCACTCTTCCATGTATTTATGAGAGGTAAAAACACCCGCTGAAGTAAATGAATGAAACGTTGTCGTCAGGCTTCGCCAGGTCCACCCGGTTGTCACTTTAAAATCGTACAACAATGGCATCAGTTGACGTTGTTCACTGTGATGCAAAGGTCGTTTTGACGCTGCAGTGTATTGTTTGATTGAAATGGCAAATTGACTGTGTTTCTTACCATCATAGCGATCACCGTAATGGGTAGATAACCTCAACAGGCAATCCACTTTTTCATGTGTGATAAGAGCCTTAAAATCATCAACAGGTTTTAATGAGTGTCTTCTTGGATGGTTAGCAGAACAGGCGTCAGAAGCAGGATAAAATTCATTATGCTTCTGGGTATAGGGAAGTGACGTATTCACCTGTCTGACTGTGCCATGCCGGTATCGCCCCCCCTTTGAACAATCGGTACGATCATCCGGTTGATTATAATCATTACCTGATGTTGCGCATTGCCAACTGATACCAGCACCGCCTCTGTCCATCATTATATTTCATTAATTCATGGGAAATATAAAAAGTAGACTACTCTACGGCATCATCAGGCAGTAGTTTTTACTGGCTTTTTTCTCTTCCTTTTTCTCTTTTTTGGTTTATCTGTTTGCTCTTCTAAATATTCTACAGCGGTAAAATAACAGCTATCTGAAAATTGCCCTCCTTCATCGGCAGTAACGTATGCCTCATCTGCTGACCCCTCGCCGCTGTTATGTAACACAGAGTCATAAGCCTGCGGCGGGTCGGCTAACTTTATCTTTATTTGCTCAATAACTCTTTTCATTGAACCCTGGTTCCCAAGCTTGTTCACCGGGATTTCAATGACCTCAAATCCTAATTTTTTCAGCAGAGCGATTTTCAACAAAGTCGAACCATTCTTGGTTTTGAAATCACCACCCACGTAATGGGAGGGCCCCTGAACGTCGATCACCATGTTGTAATCTGGCAGTAGCAGGTCAACCGGAGGTAATGAGTTCAGACTCTTTTCTTCTTCAATCTTCAAAGACGGAAGGCTTGATCGGAGTTGATTGCGAAAAGTGGATTGTGATTGTGAAGTGATTGTTCGGTAATGGGGAACCACCGGACACGCTATCCCCAGCCAACTTGTGACCATGGCAATAATGGATTGATCCTCGGTATTGCCTGAGGGTGTATTTCCCGGGCAAGAAAATAGTTCACCTATATGCTTTTCAAGCGAGTTTTTATTATTTTTACCGTAGGTCAGATAAAATCTGGCACAGAATGCCATGACTCCCCACAGAGACATCCGTCTACCTTGATGAGAGAGCGGGGTGTTTTCGCTGATTTTGCCGAGAAGGGAAGCAAACGTTGTGTTAACCACGTTCAGCTCAATAGCCTCA
>NZ_JBLYNS010000214.1:0-5755 GCF_049310205.1 Endozoicomonas sp. ALC013
GGGAGGCTGGCTTTTGGTGCTTTTCTTTCTCTGCCTGCTCAATACTTTGGTAACCAGACCAGACCCTGAGAGCGGCGGTTAAAATGCATATAACGGCAAAACCCAGGGCAAGTTGTGGAAAATAACCGGGCAGCAGACAAAAAAGCACAAACAGCGCAATGGTTTCTGTACCCTCGGCCAGACCACCCAGGTAATACAGGGATTTGTGTTTGAAGCGCGGGTCTGACAGCTGATGTTTCTCAGCCATGATGGCATAAGCGAGAAAGCTGGCTCCGGTGCCCATAAAGGAGAAAATCAGGACGCACGCTGCCACCGCATTGTGTGCCGGTGACGCCAGGGCAAAGCCCATGACAATGGCCGAATAAAAAATAAAATCCAGGGTAATATCCAGAAACCCGCCAGCATCTGAGGGGTTGCCCAGTCTGGCCAGTGCTCCATCAAGACCATCCAGTATCCGGTTACCCAGAATCATCACTAAAGCCAGTGAGTAGAGCTCAAAGGCCAGCAATGGGACTGCCAGCATGCCCATCATAAAACCGGCAACGGTGACCTGGTCCGGTGTGATGCCACGATGCTTTAACTGCAACGCAGCCAATCTCAACGGTGGCTGAATAAGTGCGGTTGTCCATTTATCGATCATGTAATATCAGAAGGCAGTGTTGATGAACGGTAAGTAGTTAACCAAATGAAATCGTATTTTCTGACTAAGTGGGCAGTCACTCTGCGGCGTTACAACTCCGGTCACATAGCTACGGCTATGCTCCCTACGTTGTGCCTTGCATAGTAACTGCCCACTTAGCCAGAAAATACGATTCCATTTGGCCAACTACTTAAAAGTGCATCATACCGCTGGCTTTTTTCTGTGCCAAACTGCTTCTTTAGATGTTTGGCCAGGACTGAATTTTGGGTGTGGCGAAAGTTTGCCGGTTTGTTTGTTATGTTTTTTCGGCTTGTGTATAGTCCCGCTGTTAATCCGGATATTTCATAAACTGCCCCGAATCTCGCGTACGACCACATGGATGTGGGAGATAGGGCGACGCAGGATGCCAAAGCCGAGGACTTTGTCGCTCTAAGGGATTTTGTGAGGGAGCGCCGTACCGGGGAGTACGGTCGACTGAACAAAATTCCCTTAGAGCGGCAAAGGACAAGCGAGAGCGGGAGCATGTTTATGAAATATCCGGGTTAAGTTCTTCAGAATAAGGCGCATCCTTTTAATAGGTGCTGTTGAAGGAAGGTTGCAGGCTCATTGGCTCTTAACTATTTAATGGGCCCGAGTCATGGTCAGGAAAAGGTGGATAGCTTTGCATCCCGACAGTAGCAAACTCAGGGTTATACGCCATGACCCGAAACGAGATCAGTTAATTCGAATTTTTCTATTGGTATTTATTGCTTTGCTGGGTGGTTTTGCCTATTGGTATGGTGGAAATCATGCAGGCCAGAATCTGAACCAGCTTCGGCAACAGCATACCACTCTGGAGAACAGGGCCAGAGTATTGCAGGAAGAGAACAGAGAGCTCCGGCAGCGAGTGGGCATTCTGGAAAGTGCCAGCAAAATGGATCGTGAAGCGGTCAATAATGTTCGCCTGTTAGTAAAGAAGCTTGAGGAAGAGAAAGAGCTGCTGCATAAAGAGCTGACTTTTTTCAAAAGCATCCTGGCTCCGGAAGACATGTCTACCGGTGTGCGGGTGGCGGGCTTCAGTTTACTTCGGGGGAATGAATCCGGTCAGTACCGTCTTCGACTGGTGATTTCCCAGGTGGCGAGAAGCAACCCGTTTTTGAAAGGAACACTATCGGTATCCCTGATTGGCGAGAAAGATGGCAAAGCACAGACCATACCGCTGCAGAAGCTGATCGCGTCGGATCAGGCTGTCGCAGGTTTGGGGTTTCGCTATTTTCAGGCTCTGCCCAGTGACAGAGAGTACTTTGACTTCACTGTACCGGAAGGTTTTCAGCCGACAGAGGTCAAGGTTATGGTGCGGATCACCAGCGGAATCAAACAGAGTTTTGAACAAATTTATCAATGGGATAAGGAGCTGTTAGCGGATGTTCGGCAAGAGCAAAACAGCGGGTAACGTCGCGAAACATGGCAG
Source organism: Endozoicomonas sp. ALC013 (assembly GCF_049310205.1). Lineage (NCBI taxonomy): Bacteria > Pseudomonadati > Pseudomonadota > Gammaproteobacteria > Oceanospirillales > Endozoicomonadaceae > Endozoicomonas > Endozoicomonas sp. ALC013. The sequence goes on from NZ_JBLYNS010000214.1 coordinate 2,091, forward strand.
TACGACGCTCATATCGTCAGAAACAATCATTACCGGCGATATTCACTTTTCCGGTTCCGTGCATATTGAAGGGCGTGTTAAAGGTAATGTGTCAGCTGATCAGGGCATGTTAACCATTGCCCATAATGGCAGTGTGGAAGGTGATGTTCGTGTCCAGCGTGTGGTGGTCGATGGCCATGTTCGTGGCAATGTTTTTGCCGAAGAACATCTGGAGCTTGCTTCCAGGGCCGTGATTACCGGTAATGTGTTTTACAACGTGATAGAAATGACCATAGGGTCTCAGGTTAATGGCAGTCTTGAGCATCACTCGAATGGTGTGCCAGCCGGACCTCAGCCTCTGCTGGAGCGTGCTGACCAGGAGATGCCTGCAGCGGAAGTGATTGAAACGGTGGATAGTTGACTGTAACAGTTGGTTACTCCGATAATAGCCCGCTAATGAGTAAATGACGGGTCGCTGCCTTAACGGGTTATCAGTAGGTGATGGCCATGAGCCTGGGCGGCGGCACGGGAGGGTCAATGAGCGTAGTAGAAACAGTGATACCGGAGCCAATCAGTGTTACGGAAGCTGCTGCCCGCAGGGTAAGTGAATTGCTGGCAGATGAGACCGAAGAAAATCAAAGGCTCCGGGTATATGTCACCGGTGGCGGCTGTTCCGGTTTTCAGTACGGCTTCACGTTTGACAGTAATCTTGCTGATGATGACACCCTGATTACCAGAGATGGCGCAGCCATTGTGGTTGATTTCCTTAGTTACCAGTACCTGGTGGGCGCGGAGATTGACTATGAAGAGGGGCTGGAAGGCTCTCGCTTTCTGGTTAAAAACCCCAATGCCAAGTCGACCTGCGGCTGTGGGTCCTCGTTCTCGATATGAACGAATAGCCTGAAACGCTTTAGGGCTTTTGAGAATCACAAAGATCACGCCGGGCACAGAGGAAACCTTCTGATGTGCCCTGCGTGATCTGTGTGTTTTACCGATCGTACAAAAGGGGCTTATACCAGCTGATCCATAGAGACTTTAAGGGTGTTTGACGATTGTCGAATGCCCGCCAGTTCTTCCTCATCCAACTTAGGGGCAATAATACTCTCCACGCCGTCACTGCCAATAACGGTTGGCAGGCTAAGACAGATATCGCTAATGCCGTATTCTCCATTCAGCCGGACCGTGACCGGAAGAACACTGCGCTGATTATTGAGTACCATGCGAATGATAAAGGCAATAACCAGACCAATCGCCCAGTTGGTGTAGCCTTTGTTGGCAATGATCTCGTAAGCGGCTTTTCTGACCCTGGTGACAATACCTGCCAGGGCTTCGGGATCGTATTCACGACCATTAATCGTATTGCCTTTGATGCCAAGCCCGGCAATGGTGGCGGAACTCCAGACCGGTACTTCAGAGTCACCATGTTCCCCGAGAATATAAGCGTGAATGGACTGGGGTGAGACATCATAGTAGTTGGCCAGCAGGGTTCGAAAGCGGGAGGTATCCAGCAGGGTTCCGGTGCCAATCACCAGGTTATTGGGACGATGACTCAGGCTTTGCATGGCATGGGTAAGAATATCCACCGGGTTGCTGGCAATCAGCAACAAGGCTTGGGGTGCATGCTGGTCAAGCTCTCTGGCGATGGCTTCAAACACTTTGATGTTTCGCTGCAGCAGATGCAGGCGACTCTCATCGGGGCTGGATTGACTGACACCGGCGCAGATAACGATGATGCCTGCCCCCTCCAAACTGGCAAAGTCACCGGCGGTGACCTCGCAGCGTCCCACCAGTGGCTGGCCATGCATCAGGTCCAGTGCTTCGCCATGGGCTCTGTCCTGGTTCTTATCCACAAGAATAATTTGATTGGCCAGCTTTTGTTGGAACAGGGAGTAGGCGGCCGCCATGCCAACAAAGCCAGTGCCGATAATGCCAATTTTATTCGTATTCATGGTGAGTGCCTGCGTCTTTGAAGTATGCCCTGGCAACAATAAGCTGAAATATGTGCATACCTCAAGAAAGTGAGGAGTGAAGGTTGTGGCTTATACATCATAAACCCTGCATGATTCTGCTGTATGAATCACCTTTAGTGCAAAGTTCTGTCTGCGTTAATTTAGTCTGACTTTGTTGTATTTGGTAGTAACTGAAAAAAAAGAAACCACAATGACACAAAGGTTTATTTGAGCTTGTCTGAGCTGCGGTAAACCAGCAAAAAAGGCTGCCTTTGTGCCTTCGTGTCTTTGTGGTTCTATACGGAATGTTTGTTACGGATCATACTGAGCAGTTAGACTCAATCTATTTACGCAAAGACTCTTCATGGCAAAAGCAAAATCCCGAAAAGCATACGTTTGTACCGAATGTGGCAGCGAAGCCGCCAAATGGCAGGGGCAGTGTCCGGACTGTAAAGCCTGGAACACCTATAAAGAAGTCAATCTCGGACCGGCCGCCTCTCCCTCCATTGCTGCCAGTAACAAAGCCGGTTTTGCCGGTGCTCTCTCTGAGCTGAAAACCCTCAGCGAAGTGGATGTGGAAGAAGCACCCCGCTTCTCCAGCGGCATGACGGAGTTTGACCGGGTGCTCGGTGGCGGTTTTGTCAAAGGCAGTGCGGTGCTGATTGGTGGTCACCCGGGGGCCGGTAAAAGTACCATCCTGCTGCAGGTGCTCTGTCACGTTGCCCAGTCCATGAATGCCCTTTATGTCTCTGGCGAAGAGTCACTGCAGCAGATTGCTGCCCGGGCCCAGCGATTAGGACTGCCCACCAATAACCTGAAAATGCTGGCGGAAACCTCCGCAGAAAATATTGTCGCGGTGGCCGAGCAGGAAAAGCCCGGCATTATCGTTATCGACTCCATCCAGGTGATGTATATGAACGGAGTGGACTCCGTGCCCGGTGGTGTTGGCCAGGTCAAAGAGTCTGCCGCTTTCCTGACCCGTTATGCCAAACAGAGTGGTACGGTATTGCTGATTGTCGGCCACGTCACCAAAGACAACTCTCTGGCCGGCCCCATGACTCTGTCCCATATCATTGATACCCAGATCATGCTGGGCAATACCGATGATTCCCGCTTCCGTATGATGCGGGCCACCAAAAACCGGTTTGGTCAGGTGAACGAGCTGGGTATTTTTGCCATGACCGAAACCGGCATGAAGGAAGTGAAAAACCCATCGGCCATTTTCCTGTCCCGCACCCAGGAGGCGACTTCGGGCAGCATTATTTCTGTATTGTGGGAAGGTACCCGGCCTCTGCTGGTTGAGATACAGGGGCTTGTGGTGGAATCCCAACTGGGAAACCCTCGTCGTGTAACTGTCGGCGTGGAGCAAAACCGTCTGGCCATGCTGCTGGCCATTCTTACCCGGCACGGTGGCATTTTCACCAGTGACCAGGATGTGTTTCTTAACGTAGTGGGTGGCGTAAAGATCACAGAAACCAGCGCTGACCTGGCCAGCCTGCTGACTGTGGTTTCCAGCCTGCGGGATACACCGCTGCCTCAGGACCTGGTGGCCTTTGGTGAGGTGGGGCTGGCCGGGGAAATCCGTCCGGTGGCCAATGGTCAGGAGCGTCTGGTTGAGGCTGCCAAGCATGGCTTCAGCCGTGCTATTGTTCCTGCCGCCAATCAGCCCAGAAAACCGATTCCCGGTTTGACAGTGATTGCCGTGAAAAAATTATCGGAAGCGCTGGAAGCTATTTA
>NZ_JBLYNS010000215.1:0-5667 GCF_049310205.1 Endozoicomonas sp. ALC013
TTACCTATAATGGTTGGAAATCAGTAAGTATTTTCCTGGCCGCACCGAACGTGTGTTTCAGGTTATGGAGCCTATCTTCTAACCAGAGCTTTCTCCTGGCTTTACTGTCTGGAAATAATGCTTCTGCTGCCCCGGCCAAGTATTCCGAGGCATGATAAAAATTGAGTATCTGAGCCGAGGTGTGCTCCGTCAGATAGCGCCAGTTTTCTTTAGCACCATCAGCGACCCCCACATAAGTCGCTTGCGGGTAAAGGCGTTTTAGTTTTGCAATCTCCTCGTCCAGTTTGCCCATAAAGCTATGCTTGCCATATTCAGGTGAGCTGGCGGTATAAATAGTGTGCAATCGATCATCACCATTGGCCGATTAAAGACTCAGGGTTCCACACATCGCTTCTCTCCAGCCGTTTTCACAGAGCAACATGCAGGTTCCATCCAGACCTATGGCAATGCTTTCGACAGGTTCTGGCAGGAGCGGCAAGTCATATTCGATGTCTTTCACTCGACTCTAAAGTTTTAGTCTGATTATTGGGTCAAATTTGAGCAGGTCTCACTGCTGCTACTCGGACTTTAGCTGCGCAGGGTCTTCATCGTGGCAACAGGAGGCCTACTGTACCAAGCTTGGTTGCAAAGTAATGTATTGGCAACATTCATGTAACCATGCTCATACGTATTCTTCCCGGCGCTACCCAGTTTATTGATCATCTCGATCAAGCTTTACGTCGCGCTCCGCAAGCTCAGCGACTGACTATCAAGCAACGCTATTTTCTGGCATTTATCATTTCGGCAATGATTCTGACGCAGAAGCTCTGTTGGGCAACCATGGAACGTCGAAGCCTTGGCCAATACACATCAGCCGCCTTATGGTGGATGTTTTACCGATCCGAAATTGTCTGGCATCTACTGCTACGCATCAGTGTTCTCGTCATTATTGACCGCTATGGTTTATCAGAGGGAAATCTTCTTATTGACGACACCGGGCGCTCACGATGCAAACGAACCAAAAAGATAGGCAAGACCCACAAGATCAGGGAGAAGAAGACCAGTGGTTATGTCAACGGTCAGGAGCTGGTCTTTCTGGTTTTACAAACCCCGCTGGTGACCATTCCCATTGACTTCCGGTTCTATATGCCTGACCCGAAGATGACCGAATGGCGGAAGAAAAGAGACTTGTTGAAAAAACAGGGAGTTCCTTCAAAGGATCGACCTCCCAAGCCAAAGCCCAACAGTGAGTACCCAACAAAACAGCTACTGGCGCTGGATATGATTCAGGCTTTCCAACGGCACTTTCCTGATATGAACGTCACCGGCATCCTGGCGGATGCTCTCTGTGGTGATGCCCATTTTATGGATGGAGCTTCCTCAATCTTATCGGGAACACAGGTGGTTAGCCAGCTCCGTTGGAACCAGACGGTGATCTACAAAAACAAAGAAGTTAATCTGAAGACCTATTTTGACAGTTATCTCGGGCCTGGCGTTAAAAAAACGCTGGTCATACGAGGAGGAAAGGAGCAAAAGGTGACGGTATTGTCTGCCCGTCTCAAGGTTAAAGCCCATGGGCAGAAGCGATTTATTATTGCTTTGAAATACGAGGGAGAGGACGACTATCGCTATCTGGCCGCCACGGATGTTTCCTGGCGTCATGATGATATTGCCCGGCTTCACACGCTGAGGTGGTTGATCGAGGTGTTCTTTGAGGACTGGAAACTTCATGAAGGCTGGTGCAACAGAGCCTTGCAGCAAGGCATTGAAGGGTCTGAGCGTGGCGTGATCCTGAGCGTGCTGTGTGACCATATGTTGCTCCTTCATCCTGAACAATCTGCCCGCCTGGAACACAAGCAGCCCCGGGCGGGCAGCCTGCGCTTACCGTTGGCTGTCTGGTCGAGAAGCTCAGAATCGATGCGTTGCTGGATATCATCCGGACAGTTGTGGAGTCAGAAAATCCTCAGGAGCAGTTCAAGAAGCTGACGGAGTCTCTGGAAGACTACCGGCCAGTGAGAATATCCAGCAAGCATATGGCGGGCAGGGAGCTGGGGAGAATGATGCCAACTGCTTCACTCAAGTATCGTTTGCCTGAATATCAAACACTCGTGCATTAGAAACTTGAGAGTCGAGTAAAATGATCAGCCAACCTGCGAAAGGGCCTGTTTTTGCCGTGTTACTTGAGGCTTTAAAACAAGTGCTGTAGTATTGCTCAGGATAATTTATACAACATATGTCGTATACTATTGCGTCAATATTCTTTGTTGTGATTATGGGTTACACGACTTGTAGTAATAGTTGACTAGATGTAGTTGAAGCGAAGCTCGGCTCATTCAACATAATAAAAATATGCAAGGGATAGTAGAGTGCATAAGAAAAGCAAGTATTCATGTTGTTTGATTTTTGCTATCAATCTGTTTTGTCTTCTAAAAATTGGAAGTCTGTGGGCTCTTAATACGAAATTTCTTGAGAAAAATGTAGCAGACAATGGAAGTATTTTTAGTGACTCTGATCTAACCAGCGTTTCAAGATCTACGGTTGAGGCTGTCTTTACTTTGAGGCTTCTGGGAAATGTAGATCCCTCTATTCAGGCTAATGCGCTAAAATATTTGGAGAGTTTTAAGCTGGAGAGTCTTGAAACTGAATCTCTGTCAGCCATTACATTTCATAAAATCAGACAAGGCGTTCCTGTTGCTACTGAACTTGATGAGATCCTGAGTCGTCAAAATCAGGATGGCGGGTTTGGTAGCCATGAGGGATATGATAGTAGTGTATTCGATACGGCTGTAGCGCTTTATGCGATATCACAAGTTTCACAAGATCAAATGGCTGAAGCAGCCGCTATTCAGTACTTGTTAGACAGGCAGGATAAAAGCGGAGCTTATTCTGTCTATGATTCTAATGAGTCTTCCATTCCCGTAACTTCTCTTGTCTATACAGCGCTTCAACCCTACAGGTTTAAATATAAAGATATTCCCGATGCTTTACGTGAAATAGGGTACTACCTGTTAGAAAATCCACCGGTTGATTCTGGTTTGGATGGGGTTTGGAAAAAATCCATTGCTTTGCTTGCAATCATTCCTGAGATTCGGGATTCCCGCCTGTATAGCACCCAGGTAAATGAGTTGAAAGCTAGTCAGCTGTCTGATGGATCTTGGGGTGGAGATGTTTTTGTAACAGCCTTATCTCTCCGGGCTCTTCATCTTGCGAGTAATATCACCTTCCCTGAAGAGCCAACGGCTGGGACATTCAGTGGCAGGGTGTTCTCTGTCAACCAAAACCTCCCGTTGAGTGATGTTGTTGTTAGCGTTAAGGGTCAAGAGGATAGAGCCTCCAGAACCGATGACAAAGGTTATTTTGTTGTTAAAAATGTTGAGCCCGGAAAACATGAAATAGTCTATTCAACTGCAGGTTACCAAGCAGTTAAGCAGACAGCTGAAGTAACAAAAGGCCAGGTTGTAAACCTTGGCTTCGTCAGGCTTCAAGCTGCCCCCAATGTAGTAGTAATCACCGGTGAAATACTCATAACAAATTCTGAAGTGCCCATAAGTGGCGCTACGCTATCGCTTGTAGACGAGAAAGGTGAAGTTAAATACACAATAATTAGCGACAGTTCAGGGCAGTATCAAGCTGAATTAGAACCGGGAAAATACAAGATCAAAGTGACAGTGCCTGGGTATAGAGAAGTTTTTGTGGATGCAGATTTGGAAGCAGGAAAGAAAATGCTCTTTTCCCCATCTCTTGTTAAACAAGGGGAGCCTGAGGACATAAAACTTTCAGTTGCAGGAGTGGTTGTTGATTCAGACTCAGGTCAAGTCATTGAGGGTGTCAGAGTTGAAGTACAGAGTTCTACTGCCTCGGTGTTAACTGATGGCGATGGCCGTTTTGCTCTTGATGATCTGGAAGCTGGAAAGATCACTCTGGTTGTGTCAAAAGGGGGGTATCAGGAAAGGTCGCTTGAGTTTATAGCAAGTGCAGGAAATAAGGTTAATGTAGGGAATGTGCTGCTTGTTAAAAAGTCTGAAGGGGTAGACGACAATAGTTCCTTGTTTGGTAAAGTGATTGATGCTGTCAGCGGACTTCCGATTCAAAATGCTACGATAGCAGTTGATGGTTCGGATCAATCAACAAAAACACTGTCTGACGGAACATACACTCTTGATGAAGTAAAAGATCTGAAATTCAAATTGTTGGTAAGTGCGTCAGGGTATTGGAGTCAACTGCCAGAAGTCGATATGGATGCGCATGGAAGATTACAGTTCAACGTCTCTTTGTCTCCCTCAGATTTGGGTGGTCTTAGCGTTACTGAGCTAGGGGCAGGAAGTTCTGACTTTTCAGCATATGAGCCCATTTCAATTACAGCGATTATTAAGAATGCAGGCGATGTTCCGAAGACTGCGCAACTGTATATAGAAGTTCTGGATAGTGCTGACAGGGTTCTCTTTGCAACACCTGTTGGTAGTATGGCGGGGGGGATTGGACCCGGCGATCCGATTGTGATTCTACCTGAAAAATCTGTTTCTGTAGACGCTAACTGGTTTACCGCGAATAAACCGGCGGGTAGATATCGCATTAAGCTGTCTGCTTATGACAAATTTACAAAGCAACTACTTTCTGAGAAATACTCCACTATTACGATTGTTGAGACTAGCGCATTGGCTCAGGTCAATCTCAGGTTAAACAAAGCATTTACTCATGTTGGCGCAACAGAGCGAGTGTTGTTAATGGCTGATGTAATTAATCGCTCAAACCAGCCATCTGATTTCACCTTTAAAACGATTTGGCGTGATGCTGGCACTGACATTATAAAAGAGTCAGATACAGTGCTGAGCTTGCTTGGCAGTGATACAGAAAAATCAATCGATTTGCTGGATATGGAATACTCCTTCAAAGAAAGCGGGCGCTACCCGTTTACTGTTGAATTGAGTGATTCGCAGTTATCGCCCGAAATTCAGGAAATCTCTGTAGAGGTTGCCCCTACTGTTCGAGTTGAAGCTGAGCAAAGCATATCTGAGAAGGTTATTACTCCTGATGGGGATAGAAAAATCACCATTGAAGTAAAGATCAAGGGAGTTGAGCAATGAGAATCAAGGAAAATGACAGCTCTACATTGGTGATGGCTCTCGCCCTTATATTAATAACTGCATTGGTCGCTGCTAATGCTTATGCAAATGGCAATAGTGGTAAAAATTATGTGCTGTCATTTATGCCAAATCATAGTGGTAGTGCTCGCTTATCTGTCATTATATCCAGTGAACAGAGCGCAAGTGGCACTGTACTCATACCAGGACTTAATTTTGTAAAAGATTTTTCGATTGAACCAAACTCTATTGCTCGTATAGAAATTCCATCCAAAGCAGATGAGCCAAGTGTAAATAGTATTTCAAATCTTGGGATACGTGTAACAAGCGACGTTAAAGTGGCTGTGTATGGTTTAAGCCAAGAACAACATACAACAGATGCTTTTTATGGATTGTCCGTTGATACTTTGGGGACTGAATATTCGATACTTGGTTACAAGGGGCTCTCAGGAAGCTTGCCCTCTGAGTTTTCAGTAACCGGGGTTTACGATGGTACCGATGTTACCATTACACCTATTTTAAGCGCACATGGCAGGCAAGAAGGAGAGCCGTTTACGGTTACGTTGGACGCTAATGAAGTTTTTTTGTTCAATGATCCCAGTAGTGG
>NZ_JBLYNS010000216.1:0-5612 GCF_049310205.1 Endozoicomonas sp. ALC013
TTAGTGGGAATATCAAAGAGAATGATTTACCCGTCAGTCGTCGGGTGTTTGCTGTTAGCCAAGAAGCTCTGCCCATCGGGGGATCAAATGATACCAGTCAAGCCGTATTGGGATCAGCAATCAGTGATCCTGATAGCGGTAATTACAATATTGATACATCCCCTTATGAGGGAGCAGTGCTTGTCGTTGCTGAGGATGACTTTGGTAGCGAATGGCAACCTGATACCAATTATCAGGTCAACGATGTTATCAGGCCGCTCAATTTCCAAGGCTACGTTTACTATTGCACTGTCGCCGGAGTGAGCAATAGCACTGAGCCAGTGTGGTGGATTGATACCGATAACGTCCAAAGTGTAGGCACTGCAAAGTTCAAGGCAAAGCCATTTAGTCGACCACTGACTCATGGCCCTGTTAATCCTACAATTATCCCAAATTAATAATTTATGGCTTATGTAATTACAGCTCCGGTTGATTTCGCTTTCGGTCTTGATGCATATAAGCCGAGTGCTGACTTTGGCTTTTATCCGACAGCCAGATATGCCTTTGTTCCGCCACCTTCCGTTATCCGGTTTTATCAGGGTAACTGGAAAAAAGCCGTTGGCCGACAGCAGCAGAGAGCGGCGGTTTATTCCACCAGTCGGCCTATCAGCTCTTCCCGGACGCAAAGTAGTCGGCAGGCAAGGTCTGTGGAAGCTTCACCTTTTGGGCTATTTTGGGGGGCAGTGGCTAAAAAGGAAGCTCAGGTCAGTTTTAGTCATAGCGACAGCCTGAAAAAAGAGGCGACAGCTGACGGGCGTTGGCAGCAGGCTGTTAACATAGACGGTCATAAGTCGCAGCGATGGGATCAGTCCATTCAGGCAAAGGATGAGAAAGATCGTATTCTCTGGAACCGGCCTTTTGTAAGAGACAGCAATCAGATCAGCAGCTTCCGGCGAGTGGATGAGTTCAGTCCTGCTCATCAGATAGAGAAGCTGGGCTATCTGATACCGAGCCTTATTAATTTCCGCTTTGCTGGCATTCCCTATTCGCCCGAAGCCACACCTGCTGTTTATTTCCGAATGGGACGATTGGTTGATGCCAAGGTTATTCAGCCAAGGGATAGCAAGCGGCGCTTTGCCTTCCAGAAAAACAGAGCCGAGGATCAGCCGGTTATTATACCGTGGGGCTTTGGCCAGAAAGCCAAGGATGAGAGCGTTACCGGCAACTATGGCGGCGAGACAGACCCGGTCATTGTGGAAAAGCCGGAGCCGGAACAGCCAGAGATCAGGGAGAGTTATCTGCTTATGAACATCATCACCACCGTCGTATTACCTTCCCGGACACCGCTTGAACTGCCCTCAATGGAAATTAGCCTGGATATTGATAGCTTCTCATGGAGCTTTACCGGGCAGCTGTGGGGCGCTTCCAATATTGCACTGGTGGAACCGGACAAAAGCGGTCCGAAGCAAATTGAGGTGGATATCAATGGCTGGAAATGGATCTTTATTATCGAAAGATATAGCACGGATAGACGCTTCGGGGATGAACGTTACACCCTCTATGGCAGCAGCCGAACCCAACTACTCGCAGCGCCTTATGCACCACAACGAAGCAAGAGCAACAGCGCCAACCTCAACGCCAAACAGGCTATCATCGAAGAACTGGCCAATACCGGATTCACAGCAACCTATCCTGACCTGAATGACTACAGCACACCGGATTGGATTATGCCCGGAGGCTCATTCAGCTATCAGAACCAGACCGCTATGCAGGTAGTAGCCAAGATCGCTACTACTGCCGGATCAGTGATTATCCCAGGCCGTGATAATGACCAGGTGAGCATTCAACCCCGATACCCGGCCAGCCCTTGGGCATGGAGTACGGCCACGATGGATAAGATTGTGCCTGCCAGTATGGTCATCAGTTTAAGCGCCAACTGGCGACCGGAGCAGGCTTACAATGCAGTCTATGTTTCCGGGACTAATGCTGGTGTGGCGGTCAACGTCAAAAGAGCCGGCTCCAATGGCGATAACCCGGCTCCCGATATTCTGGAAGACTGGCTCACGGAAACGCAGGTCAATACCGAGCGAGGCCGGAATGAGCTGGCCATAGGTGGCAACCAGAGCATTACTACCATCGAGCTACCTCTGACCGATACCAATACCGCTCCCGGACTAATTGAGCCGGGAATGCTAGTCGAGGTTCAGGATATAACGGGAGACTGGCAAGCCCTTTGTCTGGCGACCAGTATCAGTGCCAGTGGCGTGGGAACCGTTATTCAAAGCACTGAATTGGAGAGGCACTACTGATGGCAACCACTAACATCTGGCAACAGTTCAAGGCGCTCATTCCAGAAGGGGGGCGGATCGTGGCTACCATTACCGCCAATAACGGCAATGGCACCAGCCAGGCAAAGCTTAGAGATGGCTCGGTTATAGCGGTTAAAGGGGAGTCTGTAAGTGTTGGGGAAAAAGTATTTATTGAAAAAGGTGAGATCAAAGGTACTGCGCCGAGTTTGGCGCAGTACGAAGTGGAGGTTTAAGTTAAAGCCCAAGATCCCTTAAAGATTGCTGATGATCATTGACCCAGGAAGTCGGACCATTAGTACTTCGCCCCCTAAGCGTGCAGGCAGCTGCACTGGGGCTACTGAACTCATAATCTTCGGTGAAGACATAACAATTATCACTTTCCGCGAGTATGCCTTTTTCAATTAGCCTGGTTCTACTGGCCCGCAAGCGTTCAGGGCAAGAATTAACGGGGTGTTCAACCGCCTGTGAGCCTTTAAAAACGGTAAAGCCACCCTCAGAGCGCTTACCAGTTGCCATAAGCGAGCCTTTGACCTTGCAATAAAATAACGATGCACTCTCTGATGCAAAAGCGGAAGTGGTACTGCCAGACTTGGTCGTTGGCAAAGAATATACCAAGTGGTGAATCCCCAACACAGGCAGTAACTGCAACATGCGCTCAATATAAACATCCATTTCTGCACGATCCGCTTCAGGCAATGAAGAGCCACTTGCAGCATTATTCATGATAATGGTTCGCTTATTAGTTTGAGCCAACTGAATCAGTTTTCCCTCTATGTAGCGTATATGGGCTTTCGTCAGGTTATCGTCTTTGCTGACAAAGGCAGAGGTATGAATCCAGTAGTCTTTTTCCTCATTTTTGGCATGCTGTTTCAGCCGCTTGGAAACGTCCTCTGCTTCGCCTATGTAAAAAACCGGATCTCCAGACTCAGAATCAGTGCCCGTTAGTAGATAAACCCCTGGGCTGTTCAACTCTGGCCGAGTCAGAAAATCATCAAGATCACTTCGAGGTCCGGCAATGGCCTTGCCTGTCCAATTGGAAATTTCGGCGGTACGCAGTCCGGTTGGGCTGCCTTTGACAAGGAACAGTTTGATGGTGGCTGGCTGCATATACGAGAATCACGTTCAATAAATATACAAGCCATATCGACCCCATCAACTTGATCATTATTGATTAGCAACGGTTTTGGAGAATCTGTCAACTACATAAATATCCTGCAGCAGTTCAAGGCATTGATACCTGGAGGAGTGGAAGTTTTGGCTGGCCTCACCGCAATAACGGTAATGGCACCAGTCGGGCAGAGCTTCGGGATGGTTCGATTATTACCGTGAAAGGGGAGTCAGTGGGAGTTGGTCTAAAGACTTTTGTTCAGTGAGGAGAGATAAAGGGGGCTGCGCCTGATATAGCGCAGCATGAGGTGGAGGTTTAGTTTAGAAATTAAAATTTGAAGTGAACTATAGTGCTACTTGTTAATGAAAACCACCTAATATTTTAACTGTTTTTTCTGATCCAGTATTCTCTGGGTATCCATAGAGATTTTGAGGGTGCTGGAAATTCTTTGTTTATCTTGATAGTTGACTGGGAACATATAGATGTGCTGGATAATAATTTCTCTTAAAATTCGAGCACATGTTGGATTTGATGAAAATTTATCATTCAATAACTCAATGTTTCTGAAGTCAAGGTTTTTATGAAAATGAAGGTCTATGGCTTGATTTATCAAATTGATTGAGTTTGTGTTAAAATCTTTTTCAATTTCTTTATAAATCGCTTCTGCTTCAGATGATCCCATGGATGTAGAGATTTTTCGTATAACTCCAAAAATAACACCGTAGGTTAAAAATAGAAAAGCACTTTTAGCTTCTTTTTCAATTTGTTGATTTGTTAAGGCTGGGTTTTCTTGTAAAATGTTTTCAATAATCTTAATTACTTCATGTTTTGATTTGTTAGCTATTCCCAGAAAGTAGTCTAAAAATCTTAGTCCTGTATTCATTCCTTCATGGACAAGAGAATATAAGTCAGGTCTTTTCAGTGAAGCATGACGGTTTCTGACAATTTGTCCAGCAATTTCAATACCCCTGAAGGTTTTATTAATCTGTGCTAATGTGTCAGATGGCTGAAGGTCATCAATATAATCTTCTCGTATTTGCTTGTGTTCTTCAATTTCATCCATTCGTTTATCATGGGATTCTCGCTCATCCTTTATTTTTCTTTTCTCAATAATAAGAGTAGGTATTTCTTTTATGAATTCATTCATAAACTCCAATGTTGCAGAGTCTAAGCTAGATGGCTTCTGCTCTTGGAAAAGTTCCATTAAAGTTAACTGTATTTCATCAAGAACCCATTGATCTTTAGTATGATGAGTAAGAAATATTATGATATTTGAACAATCTTCATTATGAAGATTGTTTAGTAGTTCTGAAACTGCGGTCTTTGTTTCATTGTTAGATCTAAAGTTTTCAGCCATTCTTTTTGCAGTAAAGAAATAATATATATATTTATACTTAAAATGTATCAGTTCATTCACTTTAAAGAGTATGTGTGTTTTTATAAGAGTTTTTATTATTTCTTCACGGTTGACGGGAAGGAAATTTTTTTCATAATCTGCAAAGAAATTATTTAGATCTAATTCAGTTAGCTTTGGCTTTTGGCTTGAAAACATAAACCATGCAAGCTCGGTCATTACGTTCAGGTATTTATCAATGTCATCACCTTTTATTTTTGCTTTATCGAATGACTGATACACTAGGTATTGATAGCAATGACCATGTGAAGTTAAGTCGTATTTTTGTGGTGTATACGTCTCAAACATTTGTAGTAGCGTTAAAATATATATAGGCTTTGGAGGGATAATGTGCTTCCTTACCATTGGATTTATTTTTAGTTTTATTTGATCAGTTAGTTTATATAGTTCATCATCTTCTATTATTTCCTCTCTACCAAGGGAGACCCATTTCTCAATGATTTCTGTCCTTTTTATATTGCCAAAAGGAACGATTTCATAGCACGAAAAGTCTTCAAGTTCATCAATGTCATGAGCGACAAATTGGAATGTATTTGATGATATAAGTATGCATGTATCAAATTCTGACTTACATTGGGAAATCAGTTTTTCAAGATTTTTAGTGTTGAGCTTTATCTCGGAAAAGTCATCTATGATAACAGCTAATTTTCTATCACCTAAGGCTTCACGATTTGGTTTGTATTGATTTCTTAATTCTGAATCAATTATGCTGTTAAGATTTGAACTTTTTATATTAATTCCGTTCAGAACAATGGGTAGATAATCTGAATTAAGCAGTGAAGCAAATAGTTTTTTTGAAAGG
>NZ_JBLYNS010000217.1:0-5555 GCF_049310205.1 Endozoicomonas sp. ALC013
ATACAAATTTTTTCTGAATGGACACATTGCAGCACGGTGTGCCATCAGCAGCAGAGGTGGTCACTTTTGAACAGCAGGCCGATCCATTTTGGGCAGTGCCACTATTGGGCGACCTGAGCGGCGCATTATCGCGGAAAATTAATATTCAGCACCGGCTGGTTTACCAGGTACTGAAAAAAGAGAAAACCGTTAAAATCATCAGGATGTAGACACATTACGAATAACGACTTAATAAAGGGGATATACACCCTCACTCTCCAACTCGTAACTTGCGCCCTGATCACTTTTCACAATACTGACCTCAAATTGATCTTCCTCAAATCGAACCAGCATGTATTTCTGGAACACCGTTGCGCCTCCCAGAAACACAGGGAGGTGCTCACCTGGTCCGTAGAAATCCCACAGGGTGTGAAAATCAACCTGGCCTACAAAAGAGTGCAGGTGACCGGCAAAAATGGCAGAAATTTTATATCGCCGCAGGATATCTCTTATCTCATTGGTAAAACCAGATATGTGGTAGTTCAGGATAATATGTTTGCCTTCACTGCTGGCCTGATCCAGGTCATTGGCCAGCCACTCTCTGGCGGATTGGATATCAAAATAATCCCTTCGGGTCCTGGCAAAGTTCCAGCCATCCCATTGTGCCGTATAGGTTGGGTAATTATTGAGTTGAACGAAATGGATGTCACCAATATCCCAGGAATAAGCAAAGCTTTTACTGAATTTTTTTTTCAGTAATGGAAACTCGAAATAAGTCCCCGTGCTGTGATAGTCAAAACTGCGGACATTCAACGTACGCACATGATCCCGTAAATACAGCATCATTCTGGAAGCACAGTTGTTCAAAAAGCAGCCATCAACATTGTTGGAAATATCATGATTACCCAGGCCCGGATAGACGTTCATTTTTAATTCGTTGTGGTATAGCCGGTAGTAGGCATCGAACTGCCAGTCATAACCAAACGCGGTCAGGTCGCCATTGATGACGACGCCGGCCAGTTGCTCTTTACCCAGGTCATCCATTAATGCATTCAGGCTTTGCACATAATTCATATTTTCCTGCCAGGCTTTGTCCTGGTCATCACAATTTTCTTTTGATGATTGACATGACCATGGGTACTGAGGGTCTGACATAAATGCCATATAAAAATCGTGATGGTTGAACGGAATCAACCGCGCAAAGGAAAAATTGTCTTCCAGCGCTTCTGCCACATTGCCGGTAGCGTTGAAATAGGTTCTGCACATGCCACTGCCATCCGGTTCATCACAGACCTCCAGTGCCTGATCGGAGGCCAGTTGGATGGGTGTGGCCGAATCATCGGCTTCACACAGAGGCAATAGCTGTTCAGAGTAGTGTTGGAGTTCATGCAGGTTGGTGCAGTCTTGTTCTGAAGCCAGGCATTGATTCATGAACACTATGCCCAGAACGAGAGAGATCAGGCTCTTGAATGCATTCCGGATGGTAAGGTGGGGCATAATGGGCCTCATATTATTGCGAAGTGACTGCGTTATGATGTCCAAATCAATTTTAATTAACTAACACTATGAAAAGGTTAAAAATATATCGACAGATGATGGTTGGATTTGAACAAACAATGAATAGAGAAAGGTGAGGTGGATGATATCCATTATGTTTTTTGATGGTTAGCTACTTATCAGCCAGTACGAGAAAGTCAGGATTTATCAGGCTTTCTTTCAGGTTATAACTGAACTGCTGCCAACCGGGAGAGTTTGGGAACAAAATTCTAGTCCTGTTGTCCATAAAACTGATCAGTCAGTCAACATATCGCTTTTAATCTGGTCAATCACAAGAATTTCGTTTTCATTCTACGTTCAGGAGTTTACATGGCGAATTCCATCCAGCCACAAACATCTATCCAGTGCACTGCCGTCGGCGGTGCTGATCAATTATCGTTCGGCACTACACCTGCAATAGCCGGGAAGTTTGATTCCCGGCACACCACCACCTCATCTGAGCGCCTTCAACTGAAGATGCTGGGGTATTCTGAGAAGGATATTATTACTGGAGAGACGGCGCTATATGAACGGGAAATTAAACCAACTCCGGCTGATATTATCCAGGAGCTTGCCGGCAAACGCGTTGATATAACCTCCGCATTTCTCATCATCAAAGAGGCGATGGACAAGACTCGCGGCTTCCGTAATCAATCTCAAATAGTCCAAGAGGTCGTCAGGTTTGCCGAGTCACTGAAAAAAAGTCTGGACAAAAAAATTGACGAACACCTTACCTCTGCGTGGCCGGAGCAGCAAAAAGTGGCCGAGATTGTCAGCAATTGGCCAGAGTTCCTCAAGGAGTCGGCAACCTACATCCGTTATGGCTGGCCAGTTCTGGCTATTGGTTATGATCAACAGTTCTTATGTGACTTCGGGTCTGCCACAGAAGTCTGCACTCACTACCGTGAATCATACCCGGGTGCCCATCCGCGGATATTTCCTGGTCATGCAAATCTTCATTATCATAGTTTTGATCCAAACAACTATAAGAATTATTCTTCAGATGACTATCAACGCTATTTTGGTGAGTTTGCCCAACAAGTTCAGGAGTTGGTTAATAACCCTCCGGCAGATTTTCCCAAAATCGATGAATGTTCATTCCTGGAGTATCCGGTCTTTTTCCGTCTGGTCAAGGATATTTGGCTTGACGCATTATCGACTAATAAGACCGGAACCATGGAAAGGGTCAGTCATTTGATGGTGTCGTATACGAAGGTCTTACACAAAATGTCTGAATATTGTTCCAAACCCAAACACCACGACTCTCTGGATGACCAGTTAAATAGCGCCCATTCTCATAAATTGGGATATGAGGATTTGTTAGTTTTAGCCTTTCAGCTGGCTACGGCCCCTGATAAATGGGAGGAAAACTATAAAGATATTTTCCAGCAGTTGATCAGCCTTGAACTTTCAAGTGAGAAAAGCGAGCTAATGAGAGGTTATGACCAATGGACGGAGGGTCCCGTTCAGCAAATGGAGGTCAGTCATTGGGCAGAGTCAATGTTTATTCCGAAGACCATCAAAACCTTGCACTTTCTGCAAGATATTATCAACTATATTGATCAGCCATGTGAGAATTTAAGGGGTGGCCCTCGTTCGGTTGCGGATAGTTTCGAATGGAATGACAGAGACTACTTCGATGCAGATACCAGGCAGCTACTGAAACCCATCATTGCAAAAGACCTGGGGAATTTAGTTCCCCTGGAGGAAACTCAAAAGGTGCTTGATGGTTTTTTCAGCAACAAGGCCCCCAAGTTAGCATAATTATCCCGTTGCGTTCAGAAAGAACTGCACAAAAAAGGATCGAATTTACTGTAATGGTACCCCAATATTTTTAATGGGTTTTGGAATTGGATAACCACGAAGGTCAAAAAGAGCACAAAGAAATCTTTTCTTTGTGCTCTTCGTGAACGGTTTCGTCTTCGTTTGTTTAACTATTTCGATAGATAATTATTGGCTTTGAACAAACCCGGAAAGCATTTGCTATTATGAATTGGGTCTTAATTAGCATGGATCTTATTTATGATTAGCTACAGAAAAAATAGCTACAGAAAAAATAGCTAAAAAATTAAATAGCTAAGAAAATAAATAGCGTTCTTAACAGGGTTAAATGGATATTGCATCATAATCCGGCACTGCCGAATAATCATATAAGGATTGAATAGAGATAAGACTTATGACGAAAGGAAAGTTAGCAGGAGTAATCCTGTCAGGTTTTATTGCCTCGGCCTGCTCTCAGGAAACACGTTTTAATCTTGACCAGAGCGATACGTCCGAAAATCCCATGTATCACAAGCAAAGTGTTGAAGAAATTCTGAACACCTCAGACGATGAAGAACTGGTTCGGATTTCCGGTGAAATTGTTAAGAAAATCAAAGGGAAAATATATCTGTTTCGTGGTGAAACCGGTGAGATTAACGTGCTTATTGATGATTCAGTCCTGCCCGGTCAGGAGGTTAAGCTGAACTCTCCCACCATTATTAAAGGTGAGGTGGATAATCCACCCGACAGAGCCCCCAGGGTTGAGGTGGATGATATTCATTATGTCTTTTGATAGTCCCTCACGAACGCCGCGGCCAGAAATTATTCCATTGAATCGTTTTATCAGCCAGTACGAGAAAGTCTGGATTAATCAGGCTTTCTTTCAGGTTATAACTGAACCGCTGGCCATCCGGATTAAGAAACAATCCGCCTGCCCCTTCAACAACCGCCTGAACAGCCCCGGTATCCCATTCAGACGTAGGGCCAAGTCTGGGATAGATATCAGCCTGACCCTCAGCAATCAGGCAGCTTTTTAATGCACTGCCAACTTTTCTGGATATCAGGCCCGGATACACCGCTTTCAGTGCGTTAAGGTAGTGACTGGCCTGTTCTGTGCCATAACTGCGGCTGCCAAGAACGATGACTTCCTTCTGGGGAGCGAACTTTCTGGGGCGGATTTCATTGGCAGCACCATCGTTAACCTGCTTCCACGCGCCCAGACTTTTACCTCCCCAGTAAGTGGTATCCGTCGTGGGAATATGCACGATGCCAAGGAGCGGGTAGTTATTCTCAATCAGGGCAATATTGACTGAGAATTCACCATTGCGGTTGATAAACTCTTTGGTTCCATCCAGAGGGTCAATCAGCCAGTAACGCTGCCAGTTTCTTCTTTCCTGCCAGGAGGGATGATCCGACTCTTCAGAAAGCAGAGGGTATGTTACTGGCAAACCTTCCAGGCCATTAACGATGACGGCATTGGCCGCCAGATCAGCCTTGGTGACAGGCGTGGTATCCGCCTTGGTTTGTACCCCGAGATCATCCTGCTGATAGACGGCGAGAATACCTTTTCCTGCCTCTCGGGCAATGTGTACTAACTCAGGAATTAAAGTCTCAGGATTGCTCATATCTCGCACTCTGGCAAAGGTGGATCAGGCCCTGTTGGCCTGAGTTGGCCGGTTTTATCAACCCAGTAACCCGGCTTGAAGTTGTTCGCGCACCATAAACAGGGCTGCGATCACTCTTGCTTCCGTATAGTCCGGCCGGGCATACAGCGTCATTAGCTGATCAAATGAAAACGTCTCATCTAATGACTTTTTTCCCTTGAAGTCTAAGTATTCATAGGGAACCAAAACCAAATATTATTATCCAATGTTCTATTGAAAAAAATCCTTTTATGGTTCGGTTTTGATATGAATAGTGCTAACGGTCTTATTAAATGTGCAATATGTTATGACTCAATATGTTGTGACTCAACAAAATACAAAAGCATCGAGCTAATATGCGGACATGCTTTTGGTAAATCATGCATGCGGAAATGGGTGGAAAGTTCCAACCAAAAAAAATGCCCTATCTGTACAAATCAATTAACTGATAACAAGTTAAAAGAGATAAAAAATATCCCATTGCAGGAGCGTGTGGTCATTATTTCGGAAAAAACGATTAAACTTACTGGCCGAACTATTTTGGAGTTCGCCCCCGCGTTTGCTGTCTGTGGTGCTTTCTTAGGGGCTGCTTTATGGGCTGCTGTCGGGGCTGAAGACGGGGCTGTTGCCGGGGTT
>NZ_JBLYNS010000218.1:0-5423 GCF_049310205.1 Endozoicomonas sp. ALC013
GTCTTGTCGTCAAAGAAGGGGCGCTGTTTACCGCAAGGCGCAACGGTGAGCAATGTGACGACGTGAATGCCTTAGAGGGCGGCACGGCGCTGACCGAACAATTACCGGCGTTTCTGACCACAGCCACGGTTGAATTAATGGTTGAACTGCTGAGTGACCGGTTGCAATCCGCAGACTGGAAAACAGCAACTGTTACCGAGATCACTGCCGAGGTGGAAACCGCAGACTCAGCCACGATGATAGCCCGTGAAGTTGACCGAATGCTGGGTGAAGGGCTTGCCGGTATGGTCAACGCGGTGGCCGATCAGGTGGAATCACTTCTGCAAAAACACCCATACACTACTGCCGAAGCGGTGCTTGGGGAATTGACCCGGCAAGGGATACACGATGGTGCCATCTGGGTAGGTGAGCTGGTGAACGGCCTGTTTGCCGGTGATGCCCGGGTCGTGTCCAGGGTAGTTGATAAGTTAACCGAACAGGCAGAGTCGCTGGTGCAGACCCTGGCGACTCACGGGCTTGGCTGGTTATCAACCGTGGATCAGGCATCGGGACAGCAAAACCTGGAAGTCGTAAAGGAGATTCTGGTTCGCCGTGGGAATACTCTGGTAGAACCACTGCTGACCGGCGTGACGGGCGAAGCAGCGGCACTTGGAAACCAGGCATCAGAATCCACCGCACTCAGAAACGCCGTAATGCCGTTCGTACAGGACCAGGTTCAGAAAGGTCAGGTACTGGAACGGCTGGCCACTTACGGAGTCGATGCGCTGGTAAACAGTGTCAGCCAGCATAAGGACGACCTTGCAGAGGATGTAAAAGTACTGACCCGGGCAAGCATGGACAAAGCCGTACCGGAACTGGAAGGGCTCCTGCACGCAAGACTGCAAGCACTGGCCGCCGCAATGAGAAAGCGTTCAGAGAATAAGCACGACGTAGTGGCTGACCTGCGCCAGGCGGCAAAAGCGCAGAAGCCAAAGGAAAGGGCCGGAGATGTTGCTGTCACCAGTGTGAAGAAAACGACAACTAACCATCAAAAACAGCAGAACCACTGGCATGATGCCCGTCAGGCCGCAGCAGAGCAGGCCAGCGAAATGGTCGGCGATTTAATCAAGCTGACCATCGATGAAACAAAACAACTGGAAGTGGCCAGGTCAATTCTGTCTGACAGCTTTGGCAAGGTTATCAAGGTCGCCGTTCAAGAAGGTGCCGGGTTTGTTGCCAAACACCATGGCATGCCGTCTGGCAACCACCAGAGCAACGGTGTTGTGCTGTCCGGGGATAGCATCGCTAAACTGACCGGCGTCGTATCACCATTCCTTACGACAAACGTTGTCGAAAGTATCACCGAAAAGCTGTTGTCTGCTGCCTGGCAACAACAAACTGTGAGTGACGTAAAGAAGGCAGCTGAACAAGCACTGGTACCGGCTAGCCCGGATAAAGTGCATTTGCCCGCTTCGACACAGAAGCCGCAAACTGTCGGGCAGGTAGCTTCGGGTCAACGTACGACTATTGGCACCGAAGTTGATGACATGCTGAAAACAGGCCTGGCCGAGATGCTGCACAGCGGTGCAGACCAGCTGGAAGCGGTTCTGGAAGGTCTGCCTTACGACAGTGTGAAAGCAATGGCCAGTGACCTGACATTGCAGGGGATCGCTGATGGCACCAGGTGGCTGGATATACTGGCAACCGGTCTGTTTGCTGATAATGAGGTGGTCGTCCCCAGGGTGATTGATGCCATTACCGAGCAGGCGGTGGTGATCCAGCAGGCGGTTATTGACGGTGTGCTTGGCTGGCTGGCTAAAGAAGATACCACGACAGAACAGCAGCCGAACCGGCAGAAATTGCTGGATATTCTTGTGCGCAGATTGAATGGCCTGGTTGTACCGACAGTGACGGGTACTTCCGGCCTGGTCGCAGAGAGCGTACAGCAGACATCACAGTCCCGGACTCTCAGGGATGCAGTGCTTCCTTTCTTGCAGAATCAACTCAACAGGGGACAGGTACTGGAACAACTGGCCGGTTACGGTGTGGATCAACTGTCAGGCTGGATACGTCAGCATAGAACGGTGCTCCGGCACGATGTGGAAGTCCATGTTCGGGCAATGATGCAACAGGCGGCCCCGGAGCTGGAATCCATCCTGCATGATCGGCTGGCGACTCTGCGCTCTGCGGTCAACGATAGTCAGCAGGATAAGGGTGACGTAGTCGCTACCCTGCGCAGGGCTGCTGAAACAATAGCACCTGCTCAAGGGGTGAATACAGCCACTGAGAAAGACGGCCACTCTCGTCAGTCTCAAGTGATGGATGACCTGATACCCGACCTGAGCAAGGGCATTACGGAAGTGATTACTCAAGGCGCTGATATCTTCCGTCGTAAGGCATGGGCAGACAATCTGCGGTTGAAATCCGGGAACGACGCAGATAGCTCCAGAATGTCTATTTTCCCAATCGTTCTTCCCCATGTTCAGCGAATGGTTAAGGAAGCGGTGAGTGCCGGGACTGAATACGGTATCGGGACGCTTGCAGAACCATCCGATGGCAATGCGGCTGGCATTACCGAAGCCGTCAACCTCCATGTGCAAAGTCTTACGGCTAACTATTTAGGCCAGGCGGTTGCCGATGCGATTGAGGGTATGGCTACTGCCGTTTATAACAATGCAGATGGCATCCAGAACGCAATTGAGGCGCTTTTGAAGAATGTGAATGTCGGAGCTCCAGCACCAATGGACCTGGAGGCATTATTAATGCCGCATATTGATGGTGCTATCGATAAGGCCCTGAATCATGGCCAGGGTTTTATCCGGGAAAGCATGGAAAAATGGATCAAAGCCAATGCCCTGGCAGCGACACCGGAGCTGCATAAAGCCATTGATAAAATGTTAACGCATATGATGGCTAATGGGGGGGAATGGATTATCCGTCATCAACAAGGGGTTGAGTTAGAGGTTATCGAGCCAATAAAGAAGGCGATGGCCGAAACACTCAGGCAGGCTCAGGCGGATATTATTCAAAATATTGCTCTCTGGTTGAGTAACGACGCTAATTTACACCATTTCGTTGGAGTATTTACCGACCAGATTCGCACAACGGTTACCCGGGTTGTTGTCGATGCTGTGGCAAAGCAGGTTGCTGGAAAAGAGGGAGAGACAGAATGTAAACGTGCAGTTGATGATATGACGCCTTACCTGACCCCCATTATTGATCAGGTGTTGACCCGGGCTATGACTTACACGGGTAACTGCTGTTCTGGTTGGGTCCGGGATCATGGTGCCGACATCTCATCTCTGGTGAATCCCCTGATTGATAAAACCGTGGAGGAGGTTATGCCTTCCGTACGTCAGGCGGTTCAGGATAAAGCATTACTGCTGGCACGAAATAAAGCACAGGACATTGACTTCAATAAGTTGGCAGCAGAACTGGCGGCAGCTTTTGCCCACCGCTTTGATCCGGGTAAGATTACGTCTGGCGTTTTGCAGGTTCAACCAAAAAGCTGTGTGGCCAGGGAGCTCCCGAAAATTTTATGTTTCCTGATGCAGACGACGGAAACCTATGAGAGTTTGGGCGGAAACCTCAATGAACCGGTGAAGATTGACCGGGTCATCATTGATGGTCGGGTGTTTAAGAATATTCAGGCTTACCTGACGAAAATGAAGGATGGCTCTATTCAGATTCGCAAAATGGATCTGATATTTGAGAATGAAAATCAGGTTGATGTTGATATCGAAGTGACCGGAGTCACCATTTCCTATCAATTACCGGAAAAAAGCAAGTTGTACAAAGCCGCTCTATTAGCAGCTGCCCCTGCGATGAGCCCTGCCGATTTAGCCAGGAGTCTGCTGGAGACATTTACACCAGATCATATTGATTTCAATGTTGATCAAATTACGGGTGAGTTTCACGACAATATTCTGGACGGCCCCGGAGAAGATATTCTCAGTTTTGGCCTTAGCAACCTGAAACTCTCTCTTAACATACATAAGTATGCTCCAAGACCTTACATCGATATCAGTGCCGGGCCGCAGGATGGACATCCAACCATTGAATCAGTAAAAGTGAATCTGGCAGGCCATGGCCTGGTTGATCATGTCGAGGCGGATATTCACCTTGACCGACATCGCAATGGCTACGCTGATGTAACAACACTGCTGAAGCCCGACCGGTTGAGTCGTTTTGCCGGGTGGCTGATTGGCGGGCCTATTAAAGTCGATGCCAAAGTTGCTATTAACAATACCACAGGAACTCTGGATGATATTGAATCAATCCGTGTTCATGCCGGCCGTTTCGGTAAGGTATGTAAAGCCATGTTTAAAAATACGCTTAAGGCCTACAATCCCGGACTCACTTTGGCAGATGATGGCAAGGCGGTTATCAAGTTAAAGTTAACGCTATTCTCTGAAGAAAGGTCAAACCCGATTACCCGCTGGTTAGCCAAAACGGCCAATCGCATTCTGCAATTTTTCACCGTACCTGTTGCAATACCGATGTCGTTCAAAGGCGCTCCCTATACACCTGCCTTGGAAGGTGAAAGGGGAATTGGGTCATTTAATGCCCTGCGATTTATTAATGGCTTATTTAACCCCTGTCCTTTGTCCATTCACAGTGATACCCATGAAGAGCTGCTGAGTGCGCTGCGGACGGTATCAATCGATGAAAATCCAAAATATCATCTTATCCTGCTTGGTAAGGTCATTGATCAGGTGGTCAAAGAATTCCGGCTGGGTAATGCTCCGTCACACTCCATTCTGGCCAGGAAGATTCCATTGGAAAGTCTGGTTTTGCTGGTTAATCGTGTGAAGGGAAATGCAACTGGACCGCAGGATCTGTCCCGTCTGTTATTCCTGGTTGCCAACCTGGTGGAAGCACTTCCGGAAAGAGCGGTGCAACTGGTGAACAGATCCGGAGTTACCACTGAATCAGCGGGACAGCCCTACCTGTTGCATCTGATCTCTACCACACCCACCAGCTCCTGGCTGGCTAACCCGGAGGATGGCAAAGTGCTGGAGCCGATTTACCAGAGTTATCAATTCCAGCGCTTGCAGGAATTCTGGCAGAACAGTCAGAGTAATCCTGATGGCAGTATCTACAGTCCCGGCACTGAAAAACAGCCCGAACAAAAGTTTACTGAAGAGGTGGTAGGGACGGTACGTAAGCTGGTCGGTGACATGGATGTGCCCGATGACATCCGGTTGATGATGGCCCGGGACTTTGATTTTGCCAATAAGATGTTCGGAACAGGGGCTCCTGTAAAGCAGGATTTGCCGGTCAATTCCCGGGCAAATCCGTTGCCGCACTCTTCGCAGGGTGTATTGCCTGTTGGTCGTATAAAAGAGATGGACAGGTCAAAACGTCGGCTTAATGCCCCGGCAAATCCGAAGCTTTCGGAGGACTTTCCGGCCCTGGGAGGCTGACCGAGTAGATAAATAGCC
>NZ_JBLYNS010000219.1:0-5338 GCF_049310205.1 Endozoicomonas sp. ALC013
TGTGAGCATTCAGCTTTTTGATGGCTTCCGGTACCGGGGTATTATTGGCCAGAGCGTCGTCAAGCACACTGATCACTTCCCGCATTTGCATAATCAGTGAATCGGCTGTGGTTACCTGAAGGCTTGAGGGTGAAGGGAGCAGGTCCTGTTCAGTCAGTTTCTGGCTTAATTTCAGTTTGTCAAGCCCCGCTGCACTGGTCACCTTGTTAATGTATTCTTTGGCCAGTGCCTTCGTGGCCGCTTTGTCGAGGGCTTCAAGTTCCGTTACCGGCTTGGTCAGGATCTGTTTTAACGTTAAGGACGAGGTAGGAATGGGAGCCAGGTCAGCCAACTCGGTTATTTCTGCGTCGGTGGGTTGATAAAGATGCCCGATACCTCTTCCGTTGGCAATCTGCCCTGACTGAGTCAATCCAAGGCCGTATCGCTGAGCCAGCGGTCTCAGTACGTTCATGGCCCTTGCGACCAACTGATCCATTGAATCGGCGCTGGCTATAAGCAAATAGCCGTCGGAATCAGCAGTGGTCAGAGATAGTTGATTATTCACTCTTTGTATTTTTGCAAATATGACATGTGAGGTACGGGGGGAGATGGTAAACAGAACATTAGCATCTGCCCCTGCCGGTAACTGAGTTGCCTTCGCATTGAACGCTGCAACCATCTTTGACAGCATTGACCGGATTGTAAGAAATGGTTCTCCACCATAGACTCTAAACCCAAATTGCTCAACTTTCTGGCCAATTTTATCAAGGTAATGACTGTCTCTTTTCAGGCCCAGGCTACGCCATAAACTTACGGGGGAAGATATACTATTTTTACTCGCAATTTCCTGTAGGATCGTCCTGACAAGAGCGGGTAATCGAGCATATCCGGTACCCAGGAAAATAGCATTGACCAGAGTATTTAATGAGCTGCTAACAGAAATTCCCAACTGGCTGGCAACGGTCAATGAAACTACATCCGACTGACAAATGCCTTCAGCTAACTGCTGATCACGCATCATTAATCGCAAAGGGTTCCAGATTACACAGAAAAGTGTGAGATAAGCCATATGCGTCATAGTTGACGGATTGGTGGTCCCCAGAGATATCTGTTCGAGACGGTGAATCATGGTACGAACAAGGAGCCTGAGCGATTGCATCATGTCTCTCTGTCGTGGCGGAGCAAAAACGTTAAAATATGAGAGGGTGTTAACTTTAAACGCTAATCTGCCAAGTGCCTGAAAGTCTTGATTCCCTATTAAATCAAAGACCTCGTTCTCATATTGCCGCAAATAATTGGCCATCTCCGGCGGCTGCCGGAGTTGATTGGTAAGAGCTATTGCATCTGGGCCTGCCGCAACGCCACGCTGCATCGTAAGGGTAAATTCATTGCGCATTGCTGAAAAACCCCGTAAAAACTCCAACAGTTGCGGGACCTTGTTGTCTCTGGCAAGTACACCTTCAGCCCCTATCAGCAGCCTGATTTTGCTTAAGAAATCCTGCTCCGAAAGGATCATTCTTTTTGAACGATGGTGATGGGCTACTGTCGTTGAGCTAGTATTCTGGGCAGGCGCGATTGTGGTGTTGAACTCATGGATAATGTCATCCACCCCGGCTGCTACGATATCCAAATAGTGACGAGTGGCATCAGGGAAAGTGCCATTGATCGTTTTGGCGAAGGCTTCAATGCCTTTGAGCAGCATATATCCGGCAAAATCCCTGGCACTGTCCTTAACAAAGGTGACTAATTCCGTGAAGTTAAGGGCCGGAAACAGTTGTTGAAAATAAACCAGGTCATTTTCGTACATGCCAAGATTGGTTGATTTGCCCATGTCGTCCACTATGGTGGTCAGTTGCTGCTCCAGTGTTAAATTGGTAGTGGCCAGCGAACTGGACGGGGCTACGGTGGTCCTGGTGGGCGCGATGTCGGTGATGCCACCAAATGAATGTGCCGGGATAATACTGTCAGTCCAGGGTGGCAGGGTGTTAACCAGTGAGGGAGTGCTGGCCGGTAGTAGTATCGGGGCGGTGGCAATGCTTGCAGAAGCAGAATCCTGAACAGTCGGGCTTGCATAATTAAACGACGTTGTCTTCATACCAATCGTGCTGGCACAAACCGAAACAGAACCGGGATTGGCTGTTGTTGACGTTGCTGATGCATTGGCAGCAACAGCGCCCTTGCCGAAACCGGTCAGGCTGGACCGGGCTGGGAAAACCGTGGTGGCATTCATGGCAGTTGCCGAACTGTGCAGCGAAGGCAATGAATGCATACCCGTTGCATGGGTAGAGGCGGCACTCTTCACCGAGCCGGATAACCCCATGGACGTTGCCGAATGTTCACCGATTTCACTCACATCATTGATACTCACACTTGTGGCGGAAGGCCCTGCTGAGCCAGAAGCATGGGGGCGGGTGGAGACGCTGGCTGCCAGGGGATTGCTGACTGAGCCGGACTGGCTGGCTGGCCGATGAGCTCCGGTTGTCGTAAAAACGGAGTCCGTCGTTTTGACTGAGCCTGCTACATCGTGGGCAGTAGCGGTATGTTTAATGGACTCTGATGAACTGTCTGATGAACTCACAGCAGTCTTGTAATCACTGCTGGATCTACCCTGAGTAGTGACTGGGGATCTGGTCAGACTGGATGTTGCCAGGTATGCACTGGTGATTGCTGTTAACACCGACGCCGACGCCTGTACCGAGCCTGATTCGCTGTTCACAGATGGACTGTTAGCGGACGTTGCCGAAGCAGCATTATCAGAGACACTACCCTTCATTGCCTCCGACTTAGTGGCCGTTGCCGTGTGTATGCTGCCTGCGCTGGCAGATGTTGAATCGTTTGCCGAATTTGAATGGCTGGCCGAAGTGGTTGTTGAGGTTGCGCTATTTATTGAACCCGCTGTGCTTTCAAATGATGTTGAAGCTTTTACTGACTTTGAACTGCTGGCCGAAGTGGTTGTTGAGGTTTCGCTATTTATTGAACCAGCTGCGCTTTCAAATGATGTTGAAGCGTTTGCCGAATTTGAAATGCTGACCGAAGCAGTGATTGAGGTGGCGCTATTTATTGAACCCGCTGTACTTGCAGATGATGTTGAAGCGTTTGCCGAATTTGAAATGCTGACCGAAGCAGTGATTGAGGTGGCGCTATCTATTGAAACAGCTGCGCTTGAATGAATTGACTTTGTCTGCCTGAGTGAGACTGAAGAACTGGCAGACTGAACCAAATGGCTGGTTTGATTCTGGCTACCCGATACAATCGTCGTCTTCCCTGTCTTTTTATTATTAGCCACTTGACGTGAGTGAAACACGCTGGTTGTTTTAGCACGATCATGAGGAAATTTTTTATCATCATCATGAGGAAATTTTTTATCATCATCATGAGGAAATTTTTTATCATCATCATGAGGAAATTTTTTATCATCATCATGAGGAAATTTTTTATCAGGCAGAAAACCTGGATTAGTTGGTTTAACCGGGAGTCCAAGATGCATCGCTTAATTAACCCGTCAGTTGACTTATATTCATTTCAGATTGAGTGAAAAATATCCAACTTTAAAAAAGTTGCAAATATTCGAGTTAGAAAAGTTTACAGTACGGGGGGTGACAAATAAGGGGTCATTGCCTGTTACAAGCCTGAAGGCGAGGTCTGCAGCCATTCAGATAAGGAAGGCCGTCCAACGGTATTCGATAATCTCCCCAAACTGAAGGGCGAGCACTGGCTCTCCATCGGTCGTCTGGATCTGAAAGTCAGCCGTTTGAAGCGGGTCCGGTTTGGCAGCATGATCATTCCTGACCAGCTGCGTCAGGGGCAATTTCAGGAGCTGGAAAAACCAGATATCGACGCCCTTGCCGCATTGGTTGACCTGTCACCAGCGCCCTCCTTCCACAAAAAGCCCCGGGACCGGCTGAAAAAGAACGAAGTGCAGGCCAGAAAGGTGAAAGGCAGTGCCAAACGTTTTAACCCGCATCCGAAGAAGGGTTCCCGCTAACCTGAACTCAACCGATCATGACTCCTGGAACGACAGTTTGTTGTTCATGGGTTCCATCATTAAACCGGAGTCTGGGCAAACTCCTCCGCTTCGGTTTGCAACCGCGCTGCTATTTCCGCCTGCCATAACTCGGCAGGCTTGCCATTCAGTGATCCCAAACTGCCCAGCGCCACCTGGTTAATGATCTCTTCTTGCAGGTCACTGTCCAGATTGTGGTTGATAAAATACTGCGGCAACTGGTCGGCGACTTCTGCCTTGATGGTTTTATAAGCACTGAGCATGTCGTTTATGGTGCCCCGGTCGTACTGGTGCTGCTGGAACACTGGCGGCTGGGCGCACTCCGCCGTCTCCTGGCAGGATCGCTGGCTGGCATTATCCCGGGTTGGCAGCAGGTCAATAATGTGTGCCACCAGTTGTTGCGCCTCGTCGTATTGTCCGGTCACCTTGCCAGCACTGACCATCGACATCAGCTTCAGGCGGTTCATCGCCTCTTCCTGGACCCCCATCTTGCTGTCGTACAGGGCGGTGAAGCGTTGCCAGGCACTCTGGCTGTCTCTGGGAGCCGGATCGTCCCACTGGGGCTCCAGCCCAAAACAGTCCGGCATCCTTGTCAGTGACTGGATGGCCTGTTGCTGCTGCTGGTCCGACAGCGCGAAGAATGATGCCCGGGCCGAACCATAATCACCGGCTTCCAGCTGGCTGAGGCAGGTATCACCCGCCCTGACTACCCCTGAGCTGGTGACCGGGGTCAGCCGTTGTTCCAGTCGTTGCAACAGCTGCTCGCGGCGGCTACTGTCGTTGCCACTGCTGGCGCTCAGCCAGTTTGGCAGCTGGCTGAACACGCCCCTCGAATGCTGGGCAGACATACCCTTTCTTTGCAGTTCCTGAAACTGGCTGGCCCGGTCAACAATGGCATCGCGCAGTGCGGCACTGAGTAACGGGCCGGAGTTAGCCGACTGAGGTGCCGTGGTCAATTGTTCCAGTTGACGGTCTGCCATGGCGTTCAGCATGCACTGGCCAAGATCTCTGGCTGGGCCTGGCTGGCTCGGTTGGGTTTGCTTCCCGCCAAAGAAGATGGCACTACCACTGGTACCCCGGACCCGTCCATCGCTGTCGAAAATATTGGTGGTGCGTTCATGTTCAACCCCCAGTCTGGGCGAGAACAACACTTCCAGCAGAAACTCCTCGGTGCAGCTGGTCGGTTGCTCCTCATTGGTGACCATGGCGATGGCCATATTCAGCAGGTCATCGTTTTGCCAGGCAGCATCCGGCTGTATTCGCTGCTGCTTGAGCTGCTGCAGGAAAGCCGACACTTCGTTGTGCAGTTGCCGGGCAACCCGCATGCTGCCGGTGAGCAGCCGCATGCCCGGCAAG
>NZ_JBLYNS010000220.1:0-5288 GCF_049310205.1 Endozoicomonas sp. ALC013
GTGGTTTGATCCTCTTCATTATCCGGTGATGTATTTTCCAGGCGAGTCAACAGGTCATCCATGTGCTTTTCAAGTACGTTATTTTTATTGGCATTGGAGTCTAGAGACAACCTGGCACAGCATACCAATACGCCCCAGAGAGACATCGATATATCTTGCCTGGAGAGCTGAGGGTTTTCACTGATTCGGTAGACAAGCGATTCGAACGTAGAGGTAACCACATTCAGCTCAACGAGTTCACCCAGTTTCGCTATGGCCCACAGCAGGCTGGCGATACCCTGTGGTGTAAAGTTAGCTTTCCGTGCGCTCACGTGGGTTAACAGCGCAGCCACGGCCGCTTTGAACTCTGGTGTCCACTCCTGACCGTTATCCACCAGTTTCGCCATGGCCCACAGCAGGTTGGCAATGCCATGGGCATTAAGTTGGTATTTTTGTACGTTCACGAGGGGCAACAGTGCGGCCACGGCCTGGTTGAGTTCTGGTGTCGACTCCTGCCCGTTGTTCACCAGTTTCGCCATGGCCCACAGCAGGTTGGCGATACCTTGTGGTTTAAAGGTTGCTCTCTGTACATTCACGTGGGGCAACAGTGCGGCCACGGCCTCGTTGAGCTCTGGTGTTGACTCCAGCCCGTTGTCCACCAGTTTCGCTATGGCCCAAAGCAGGTTGGCGATATCCCGGGCATTAAATTGGTCTTTCTGTGCGTTCAAGTGGTGCAAAAGTGCAGCCACGGCCTCTTTGAACTCTGGTGTCGGATCCTGCCCGTTGTCCACCAGTTTTGCCATGGCCCACAGCAGGTTGGCGATACTTTGTGGTTTAAAGGTAGCTCTCCGTGCGTTCACGAGGGGCAACAGAGCGGCTAAGGCCTCTTTCAGCCCTGGTGTACGCTCCAGCCCGTTGTCCACCAGTTTCGCCATTGCCCACAGCAGGTTGGTAATGGCCTGGGCCTTAAATTGGTCTTTCTGTGCGCTCACGTGCAGCAACAACGCGGCCATGGCCTCGTTGAGCTCTGGTGTTCGCTTTTGCCCGTTGTCCACCAGTTTCGCCATGGCCCACAGCAGGTTGGTGATTTCCTGTGGTTTAAAGTTAGCTTTCTTTGGGTTCACTTGTGGCAACAGCACGGCCACGGCCTCGTTGAGCTGCGGTGTCCGCTCCAGCCCGTTGTCCACCAGTTTTGCTATGGCCCATAGCAGGTTGGCGATACCCTGTGGTGTAAAGTTAGCTTTCTGAGCATTCACTTGGGGCAACAGCGCGGCCACGGCCTTTTTGAGCCCTGGTGTCCGCTCCTGCCCGTTGTCCACCAGTTTCGCCATGGCCCACAGCAGGTTGGCTATACCCTGGACATTAAATTGGTCTTTCTGTGCGTTCACCCGGGGCAAAAGCGCGACCAGGGCCTCGTTGAGTCCTGTTGTTCGCTCCAGCCCGTTTTCCACCAGTTTCGCCATGGCCCACAGCAGGTTGGCGATATGCTGAGGAATAAATTGGTCTTTCTGTGCGTTCACGAGGGGAAACAAGGTGGCCATGGCCTCTTTGAACTCGGGTGTCTGCTTCTGCCCGTTGTCCACCAATTTCGCCAGGGCCCACAGCAGGTTGGCGATACCACGGGCATCAATATCCCGGCCTTCAGGCTTTTGGTTGCAGTTAAATATTATTGCATCAAGTAGCGTTGACAATAAGTGAGCTTGAGTAAGCTTAACACGCTCATCCATGGGGTAATGAGGGGTAAAAACACCCGCTGAAGTAAATGAATGAAGTGTTGTCGTCAGGCTTCGCCAATCCCAGCTCCGTGTTGGGGTAAAGTTTTGCAGCATACGTATCAGCTGGCTTTGTTCCGCCCGGTTTAACGGTCTTTTAGCAACTGACGTGTATTTTCTAATTGAAAGGGCATATTGACTGTGATTTTTTCCATTATAGCGATGACCGAAACGATCCGATTTACTCACCAGATCATCCATTATTTCCTGTTTGATGAGGGCATTAAAATCTTGAGCAGGGGTTACTGAACGGCGCAATAGGTGTTGAGAAGAGCGTGTGCCAGAAGAATGGTAAAATTCATTACGCCCCGGGGCATTGCGGGGGGGATTATCCCACTGTCTGACTGTGGCATATCTATATCGCCCACGCCTTGCAGAAGGGGCATGGTCATTCGGTTGGTTGTAATCATTACCTGATCTTGTGTATTTACCACTGATACCAGCAGATCTTCTATCCATAATTATATTTCATTAATGCATGAAAATATAAAAAGCAGACTGCTGTTCTGTTCAGAAGTTCATTTTGCGGAAAAGTTTACTTGAGTCATGATGGGAGGCAGGCGATTACTGACTGTTTGTTTTCTTCTTCTCTTCTTCTTCTTTGCTGGATTGGTTTGCTCTTCTAAATGTTCTTCGCCAGTCACGTATGCAGCATCTGCCCACCCTCTATTAAATGATACAGAGCCATGCTCCTGTGGGGGGGTGCCTATCATGGTCTTTATTTGATCAATATAGGGTTTCATTAAATCGTTGTTCAAAAGCCGGTTAGCCGGGATTTCAATGACCTCAAATCCTGTTTTTTGCAGTAGTGCGGTTTTGAGCAGAGTCGAACCATTCCTGGTATTGAAATCACCACTCACGTAATGAGAGGGGCCCTGAACTTCAATCACAATGTTGTGATCTGGCAGAAGCAGGTCAACCGGAGGTAATGAGTTCAGACTCTTTTCTTCTTCAATCCTCAAAGATGGAATAGATGATTGGAGTTGATTGCGGAAGTCGGATTGACGTTTTGAAACGATTGTCTGGTAAGGGGGGGCGACCGGACACGCTCTGCCAAGCCAACTTGCGGCCATGATCATGATGGATCGATCATCTTCATTATCTGGCGATGTATTTTCCAGGCGAGTCAACAGGTCACCCATGTGCTTTTCAAGCAAGTTATTTTTATAGGTATTGGAGTATAGAGCCAACCTGGCACAGCATACCATGACTCCCCAGAGAGACATCGATATCCCTTCCTGAGAAAACTGAAGGTTCTCACTGATTCGATAGACGAGCGATTCGAATGCAGAGGTAGCCACGTTCAGCTCAACGAGTTCACCCAGTTTGGCCGTGGCCCATAGCAGGTTAGCGATTTCCTGTGGTTTAAAGTTAGCTTTTTGTGCGTTCACGAGGGGCAACAGCGCGACCACAGCCTCGTTGAGCCCTGGTGTCTGCTCCTGACCGTTATCCACCAGTTTCGCCATGGCCCAAATCAGGTTAGCGATTTCCTGTGATTTGAAGTTAGCTTTTTGTGCGTTCACGAGAGGCAGCAGCGCGACCACAGCCTCGTTGAGCTCTGGTGTCCGCTCCTGCCCGTTGTCCACCAGTTTCGCCATGGCCCACAGCAGGTTGGTGATTGCCTGTGGTGTAAAGTTAGCTTTTTGTGCGTTCACGAGAGGCAGCAGCGCGACCACAGCCTCGATGAGCTCTGGTGTCCGCTCCTGCGCGTTGTCCACCAGTTTCGCCATGGCCCACAGCAGGTTGGTGATTGCCTGTGGTGTAAAGTTAGCTTTCTGTGCGTTCATGTGGGGCAACAGCGCGGCCGTGGCCTCCACAAGCCCTGGTATCTTCTCCTGCGCGTTGTCCACCAGTTTCGCCATGGCCCACAGCAGGTTGGCAATGCCCTGGGTATTAAAGTGGTCTTTCTTTGCGTTCACGAGGGGCAACAGGGTAGCCACGGCCTCGTTGAGTTCTGGTGCCTGCTCCTGCCCGCTGTCCACCAGTTTCGCCATGGCCCACAGCAGGTTGGCAATGCCCTGGGTATTAAAGTGGTCTTTCCGTGCGTTCACGTGGGGCAACAGCGC
The DNA here is from genome assembly GCF_049310205.1 of Endozoicomonas sp. ALC013. NCBI lineage: Bacteria > Pseudomonadati > Pseudomonadota > Gammaproteobacteria > Oceanospirillales > Endozoicomonadaceae > Endozoicomonas > Endozoicomonas sp. ALC013. The sequence goes on from NZ_JBLYNS010000220.1 coordinate 3,818, forward strand.
GGCCACGGCCTCGTTGAGCTCTGGTGTCTGCTCATGCCCGTTGTCCACCAGTTTCGCCATGGCCCACAGCAGGTTGGTGATTTCCTGAGGTTTAAAGTGAGCTTTCTGTGCGTTCACGTGGCGCAACAGCGCGGTCACTGCTTCTTTGAGCTCTGGTGTTCGCTCCTGCCCGCTGTTCACCAGTTTCGCCATGGCCCACAGCAGGTTGGCGATATGCTGAGGAATAAATTGGTCTTTGTATGCGTTCACGTGGGGCAACAGCACGGCCACGGTCTCGTTAAGTTCTGGTGTCTGCTCCAGCCCGTTGTCCACCAGTTTCGCCATGGCCCACAGCAGGTTGGCGATACCCTGTGATTTAAAGTTAGCTTTCTGAGCGTTCACGTGGGGCAACAGCACGGCCACGGTCTCGTTAAGTTCTGGTGTCTGCTCCAGCCCGTTGTCCACCAGTTTCGCCATGGCCCACAGCAGGTTGACGATACCCTGTGGTTTAAAGTTAACTTTTTGTACGTTCACGAGGAGCAATAGGGCGGCCATGGCCTCGTCGAGCTCTGGTGTCTGCTCCTGCCCGTTCTCCATCAGTTTCGCCATGGCCCACAGCAGGTTGGCGATTTCCTGTGGTTTAAAGTTAGCTTTCTCTGGGTTCACTTGTGGCAACAGCACGGCCACGGCCTCGTTAAGATCTGTTGTCTGCTCCTGTCCGATGTCCACCAGTTTCGCCATGGCCCATAGCAGGTTGGCGATTTCCTGTGGTTTAAAGCAAGCTTTTTGTGTGTTTACGTGGGGCAACAGCGCAGCCACAGCCTCTTTGAGTTCTGGTGTCTGCTCCTGACCGTTGTCCACCAGTTTTGCCATGGCCCACAGCAGGTTGGCGATAGCCTGAGGAATAAATTGGTCTTTCTGTGCGTTCACGTGGGGCAACAGGGCGGCCACGGCCTTGTTGAGCCCTGGTGTCCGTTCCTGGCCGTTGTCCACCAGTTTCGCTATGGCCCACAGCAGGTTGGCGATTCCCTGTGGTCTAAAGTTAGTTTTCTGTGCGTTTACGTGGGGCAACAGCTCGGCCACGGCCTCTTTGAGTCCTGGTGTCTGCTCCTGCCCGTTGTCTACCAGTTTCGCCATGGCCCACAACAGGTTGGCTATACCCTGGGCATTAAATTGGTCTTTCTGTGCGTTCACGTAGGGCAACAGCGCGGCCACGGCCTCTTTGAGTCCTGGTGTCTGCTCCTGCCGGTTGTCCACCAGTTTCGCCATGGCCCACAACAGGTTGGTGATACCCTGGGCCTTAAATTGGTCTTTCTGTGCGTTCATGTGGGGTAACAGCGCGGCCACGGCCTCTTTGAGCTCTGCTGTCCGCTCCTGCCCGTTGTCCATCAGTTTCGCCATGGCCCACAACAGGTTGGCGACACCCTGGGCATCAATATCCCTGGCTTCAGGTTTTTGGTTGCACTTAAATATTATTGCATCAAGCAGTGTT
>NZ_JBLYNS010000221.1:0-5277 GCF_049310205.1 Endozoicomonas sp. ALC013
AGCGGGTTGATCCCGTTTTGGGGCTATTCATGGAACCCTCTCTCGGATATCATTGGCCGGTTTTACTGTTCCCTTTAAATACCTGATTGTTATTCCCTGAGAGGTTGGATCATGCAAGCCGAAGAGGTCAAGGCGCTTCTGGAGAAGGAGATTGCGGGCTCACAAGTGATTGTTGAGGGCGAGGGGTGTGACTTTCGTCTGACCGTAATCAGTGACCAGTTTGAGGCGAAGAGACCGGTTCAGCGTCAGCAGATGATCTATTCTCACCTGAATCCATTCATCACCAGTGGTGCGATTCACGCTGTATCGATGGTGGCTTTGACTACCGCAGAGCGTGCCAGACAGCTGGGTAACCAGGACTAAGTGAGAAACCATGGATAAACTGATTATCACCGGTGGTGTGCGCCTGGATGGAGAGATTCGGGTCTCTGGTGCCAAGAACTCTGCCCTGCCGATTCTGGCTGCGACCCTGCTGGCTGACTCCCCGGTTACCGTATGTAATCTGCCCCATTTGCATGACATTACCACCATGTGTGAGCTGTTTGGCTGCATGGGGGTTGAGCTGCTGGTGGATGAAAAGATGAACGTGGAAGTTCATGCCAGCACCATCAAGCAGCTCGTGGCACCTTATGAGCTGGTGAAGACCATGAGGGCTTCTATCCTCGTACTGGGCCCTCTGCTGGCCAGATTTGGTTATGCAGAAGTCTCCCTGCCCGGTGGCTGCGCTATTGGTAGCCGTCCGGTTGATCTGCATATCAGCGGCCTGCAGGCCATGGGCGCAGATATTGTTGTGGAAGACGGCTATATCAAAGCCAGCGTCAAGGATCGCCTGAAAGGTGCACACATACTGATGGACACCGTAACGGTCACTGGTACGGAAAACATCCTGATGGCTGCGGTACTGGCCGATGGCGAAACCATTATTGAAAATGCGGCCCGTGAGCCTGAAGTGGTGGATCTGGCCGAGTGCCTGATTACCATGGGTGCGAAGATTGAAGGCCATGGTACGGGTATGATCCGGGTTCAGGGCGTAGAGCGCCTTAATGGCTGCACCTACTCGGTCTTGCCAGACCGTATTGAAACCGGCACTTACCTGATTGCTGCCGCAGCAACCGGTGGCCGGGTCCGCCTGAAAGACACCCAGCCTGATATTCTCGATGCGATTCTGTTCAAGCTTCGGGAAGCCGGTGCTGCAGTAGAATGGGGCGATGACTGGATTGAACTGGATATGAAGGGCAAGCGTCCCAAGGCCGTTGACCTGAAAACGGCACCTTATCCAGCGATGCCTACCGATATTCAGGCTCAGTTCACCGCATTGAATACCATCGCTGAAGGCACTGGCCGGATTACCGAAACCGTGTTTGAAAATCGCTTCATGCATGTTCAGGAAATGAAACGCATGGGCGCAGATGTCGATGTGGAAGGTAACACCGTTATCGTCAAAGGTGTTGAGCAGCTCAAGGCAGCGCCGGTTATGGCGACCGACCTGCGGGCTTCAGCCAGTCTGGTTATTGCTGGCCTGGTCGCTGAAGGTGATACCGTGGTAGAACGTATTTACCATATTGACCGTGGTTACGAGTGCATTGAAGAGAAACTTCAGCAACTTGGTGCCAAAATTCGTCGCGTTCCTGCCTGATTTACACTTCTTTTCTCCTTTCTTACCCTGACTTTCGGCTTTTTGGTCAAAAGTCAGGGAACTTTTCTCCCTTTTACCACTCAAATAAAACGATAGTCTCAATTTTGTTATTGATGACTTGATGACCGTCAAAGACTTTTACATCCATCAGAGAATAAAGCTTTGTCAATTCATTGGTTTTGCTGGCTCATTAAATATCGCGTAATGAAGGCTCTCTCAAATACAAGAATATGCCTGGCAGTAGAATGGAGTCTAATTAAATGGAATTAACGGAGTTTACTGCTATCAACCCGGTCATCCCGGAGGGAGGACCCCGGTCTCCATCGATCAGAGCGAGCGGAGATAGGGTTTCTGTTCGGCCTTATTTTGATACAGCAAATCATGTGACTATCAATCAATGTCAGGATGCTGCACCGGATGTTCCTGAACAGACAGCAATGGTTGACAGAAGCTCAATCAGTCAAGTGTCAGGGCGTTCTTTACTGGCTTCCAGCGCCAATCAAAGCGAGGGCACTGCTGATGATGCAGATGAAAGTACTTATCTACTGGCAGTACCCCGGAGTCAGAATTTAACGGCAAGCCAACAGGCTACTGCCTATTCCTCTATGGGGCAGACAAAAGCAACCGGTGTTCCAGCCTCCGGTAGCCCGGATGAGGACGCTCCTCAAGTTCGCCATATTTACCATGATATCGTTTTTTGTTTCTATCAAAACCTCCGCAAAGCCTGTGGCCTGGGCATTAAGTTAGGTTTGAGAAAGGTTGGAGTTAATCCGGATGCCCAGCCAATCGTTGCTGCCGGTCGGACCAGTTGCTCTGTGGGTGGCAGTCATGATAACGGTTATGTGAATATCGAGATTGTCCGTCCTCCCGCAAAGGCCCGCAAGAAGGTGAGTGACAGGCTGGTCAAGGCGGCAGGTTTAACGCCGGAAAAAATGCTGGAAAAGCCTGAGGCTCTGAATGCCCTGGTGGAAAATCTGACGGAAGTGATTCAGGGCGAGCTGAAAAAGGCCAGCCCCTGGCCAGAAAACGTTGCCGGTGGAGTGGCTGGATATGCGGTTGATCCCGGTGGGGATGAAGGCTGGGTCAGTGATGTTACCCGATCAATTGCCACCATTCTGGTACACCTGACTCATGAGGCCTTTCTGGATAAAGTAACCCTGGCGGATAGCGACGCTGGGAAAAAGGAAATATCGGACACTCTGACCCGGTTAATCGTGAGCATACTGGGTTTAACCGGGCATCCGTTGGCACAAAACAATGCAACTGGCATTGATTCCATGTTAAGTAACGGCATTGTTACTGTATCGCAGTCGGGTAATCAACTGTTTAATGAAAAAATGACAGCCATCAAGGCTGACTCTTTAAAGGGGATTATCAACCAGGCACTGGTCAGCATGATGGCTGAAGGCGTTGAGTTGACCGATAAGAATGTTGATGAGCTGCTATCCAGAATTACGGCCATCATTATTGATACCCTGATGAATATTCGCGCTGATACTGTGCGCATATTCAATGACTGGCAGCAACATAAACCGGATGAAATTGACAGAATTCAAAATAGAATTGCCAGTAGCGCAGCAAAAACATTAACAACGGTTGTGCAAAAACACAGCCATATTGTTGTGCAGAAATTCAGTTCTGCTGCGGATGGTATTTCTAAAATGGCTGGCAAAATAGCGGGTCTATGGAAGTCCAAATCCAATCAGCCTGAACCAGAGCCGGTCAAATACACCGAAAAGAAAATCAAACAGCTGATCAATAAGAAAATAAAAGAAGCTGTTCGGGTATTTCAAAATGAACAGGCGTTTAAAGATAAGCTGAAACCGTTGATAGAAGAGAATCTGGAAAAAATTGCGCCAGATATTAAATGTATTATCAGGAAACTGAAGAGAGAAACGCAAGACTGTAAAAATAATAGTGGGGATGTGCAAGACCTGGTTTCCAGAATCACCACTGCGTTTGCAGACAATAGCCAGCAAACTGAACAGGGCGAGGTTGCCTCTGCCGCTGTAAAAGACCCACACACATCAGGCGATTCAGCAACGAGCGATCAATCAGACAGGGCTTCTACCTCATATTCTGCTGAAGGAACGACAGAACCTCGTGTCGGGCAAAGCCGTGTTATTGATCAGTTGATTGCTCAACAAGGTAGCAGGGTGGTAGTCGAGGCGATAGACCTGCTGACCGGCGAACTCCGGAAAAATCTGGATACGGTTATAGCGAGTGTAGAGCCGGGCATTGAGAAAGTGATGGAACAGGCTGTCAGTCAAGGTGCTGCTTTTATTGCTGAGCGAAATGGCACAGAACTCGCGGCAGATCAGGGACTGGCAGAGACTCTCCCCGGATTCCGGGCAGCCATGACACCGGTTTTAACGACATTGGCTGTTGATATATTGAGCCGTAAGCTCGAGTCTGAGGCGTGGAAAAAAGCACTTCGTGACAAAGGGCGTGAAGTGATCGGTCAGTCGAATAGCCCGTCAGATTCTCAGGGAGACTTCGCAAACACTATCGATGAGGCATTGAAAACAGCGGAGGCAGTTGCTCTACAGCAATTAACGGATCCGTTAAAGTCTGTGATCGATACCCTGCCCCTGGACAGTCTTCAGAAACTGGCTTCTGACGTTATCCTGCAAAGCGCGGGGGATGGAACCGTCTGGCTTGATGATCTGGTAAGAGATCTGTTTAACCGGAAAATGGGGGAGGAAGCCATTGTTCTGGCAGTCATGGATACGATTTCAGAGGAAGCGGTCAAGCTGCAGCACCAGCTGATAAGTGCTGCCATGCACTGGATAAGGCAACGAGCAAAGGAGTGGGGGGCGAAATACCAGGTCAATCAATGTATGGACTGGTTGGCAACATGGATAGCGGAAAACAAAGAACAGATAGATCTGGATGCTCGAGAGTATGTAAAAACATTGCTGGTTCAGGCAGCCCCGGAGTTGGAAGGTGCTATCCATGAACGATTAGAGAGCCTGCATTCTGCGTTGGCAAGTAGCAGGGTTGATGCGGTGACTACTTTTCAGCAGATAGCGGAGGAGCTGGAGCCAGGGGAAAAGTCCGGCTATTTGACCGGCAAGGGTGTGGAGAAAACGACAGCGGGCCATCAAAATCAGCATGATCATTGGCAGGATGCCCGTCAGGCCGTTGCTGATCAGTTGGGTAACCTGGCTGATGAAACCATCGACCTGGTCATTAAAAAAAGTTGTCAGTTGGAGGCGGTCAAGCCGATTCTGGCAGATAGTATCCGTGAGGTTATGGATCTTGTCGTCAAAGAAGGGGCACTGTTTGTCGCGAGGCAGAACGGTGAGCAATGTGACGACGTGAATGCCTTAGAGGGCAGCACGGCGCTGACCGAACAATTACCGACGTTTCTGACCACAGCCACGGTTGAATTAATGGTTCAACTGCTGAGTGACCGGCTGCAATCCGGAGACTGGAAAACAGCAACTGTTACCGAGATCACAGCCGGGGAGGAAACGGCAGACTCAGTCACGATGATAGCCCGCGAAGTTGACCGAATGCTGGGCGAAGGGCTTGCCGGGATGGTCAACGCGGTGGCCGATCAGGTGGAATCACTTCTGCAAAAACACCCATACACTACTGCCGAAGCGGTGCTTGGGGAGTTGACCCAGCAAGGGATA
>NZ_JBLYNS010000222.1:0-5254 GCF_049310205.1 Endozoicomonas sp. ALC013
AACACCAGAACTCAAAGAGGCCGTGGCCGCGCTGTTGCCCCACGTGAACGCACAAAAAGACCAATTTATTCCTCAGGGTATCGCCAACCTGCTGTGGGCCATGGCGAAACTGGTGGACAACGGCCATGAGCAGACACCAGAGCTCAAAGGGGCTATTGCCGCGTTATTGCCCAACGTGAACACTCAGAAAGCTAACTTTAACCTACAGGAAATCGTCAACCTGCTGTGGGCCGTGGCGAAACTGATGGACAACGGGCAGAAGAGGACACCAGGTCTCAAAGAGGTAGTGGCCAGGTTATTGCCCCACGTGAACGCACAGAAAGACCAATTTAATACTCAGGGCATAACCGGCCTGCTGTGGGCCATGGCAAAACTGGTGGACAACGGGCTGGAGCTGACACCAGGGCTCAACGAGGCCGTGGCCGTGCTGTTGCCCCATGTGAACGCACAGAAAACTAACTTTAAGCCAAAGGAAATCGCTAACCTGCTGTGGGCCATGGCAAAACTGATGGACAACGGGCTGGAGCAGACACCAGAGCTCAACGCGGCCTTAGTCGTGCTGTTGCCCCGCGTAAACACACAGAAAGCTAACTTTAAACCACAGGGAATCGCGAACCTGCTGTGGGCCATGGCGAAACTGGTGGACAACGGCCAGAAGCAGACATCAGGGCTCAACGAGGCCTTAGGCGCATTGTTGCCCCACGTGAATGCACAGAAAGCTAACTTTAAACCACAAGGTATCGCCAACCTGCTGTGGGCCATGGCGAAACTGGTGGACAACGGGCAGGAACTGACACTTGGGCTAAAAGAGGCCGTGGCCGCGTTGTTGCCCTACGTGAATGCACAGAAAGACCAATTTATTCCTCAGCATATCGCCAACCTGCTGTGGGCCATGGCGAAACTGGTGGACAACGGGCAGGCGCTGACACCAGGGCTCAAAGCAACCGTAGCCGCGCTGTTGCCCCACTTGAAAGCACTGAAAAACCAATTTATTCCTCAGCATATCGCCAACCTGCTGTGGGCCATGGCGAAACTGGTGGACAACGGGCAGGCGCTGACACCAGAGCTCAAAGCGGCCGTGGCCACGCTGTTGCCCCACTTGAAAGCACTGAAAGCCAACTTTAACCCCCAGGAAATCACCAACCTGCTGTGGGCCATGGCGAAACTGGTGGACAACGGGCAGGCGCAGACACCAGAACTCAAAGAAGCCGTAGCCGCGCTGTTGCTCCACATGAACGCACAGAAAGACCAATTTAATGCCCGGGATATCACCCACCGGCTGTGGGCCATGGCGAAACTGGTGAACAACGGGCAGGAGCAAACACCAGGGCTCAACGATGCCTTGACCGCACTTTTGTCCCAAGTGAACACAAGCAAAGACCAGTTTATTCCTCAGTATATCTCCAACCTGCTGTGGGCCATGGCGAAACTGGGTGAACTCGTTGAGCTGAATGTGGTTAAATCCACGACTGAACATCTTGTCTACCAAATCAGTCAATACCCTCAGTTATCTCAGCAAGATATATCGATGTCTCTCTGGGGAGTGATGGTATGCTGTGCCAGGTTGTCTCTGGAATCCAATGCCAATAAAAATAATTTGCTTGAAAAGCACATGGATGAACTGTTTACTCGTCTGGAAAATACATCTCCGTATAATGTAGAGGATCAATCCGTTATTGCCATAGCCGCCAGTTGGCTTGGCAGAGCGTGTCCGATCGTCCCCCATTACCAGACTAACCTGTCAAAACCTCAAGCCGACTTCCGCAATCGACTCCAATCATGCATTCCCTCTTTGCAGATTGAAGAAGAAAAAAGTCTGAACTCATTACCTCCGGTTGACATGCTACTGCCAGACCACAACATGGTGATTGAAGTTCAGGGACCGTCTCATTACGTGAGTGGTGATTTCAACACCAGGAATGGTTCGACTCTGCTGAAAATCGCACTGCTGCAAAAATCAGGATTTGAAGTCATTGAAATCCCGGTTAACCAGCTCAGGAGCCAGAATTCAATGAAACTATGTATTGATGAAATAAAGACCCGGATAGACATCCCGCCACAGGGTCATGGCTCTGTATCACTTAAAAGCGGGTCGGCAGATGAGAAATACGGCACTGCTTATATATGAACATTTCAGCAAAATGAACTTCTGAACCGCACAGCAGTCTGCTTTTTATATTTTCATGAAGTAATGAAATATAATTATGGACGGAAGCTCTGCCGGTATCAGTGGTCAATTCGCAAGATCAGATAATGATTATAACCGACCGGGTGGCCATGCCGCTTCTTCAAGGCGTGGACGATACAGACATGCCACGGTCAGGCAGTGGGATGATACCCCACGCACTAACCCGGGGCGTAATACATTTTACCGTTCTTCTGACGCATGCCCTTCTCAACATCTACAGCGCCGTTCAGTACACCCTGCTCAAGATTTTAAGGCACTCATCAAACCAGAAATAATGGATGACCTGGTGAGTCAATCGGATCATTTCGGTCATCGCTATGATGGGAGAAATCACGGCCTGTATGCCAATTCAATTAAAAAATACACATCAGCTGCTAAAAGACCGTTAAATCGAGCGGAACAAAGCCAGCTGATGCATTTGCTGCCAAATTTCACAGTCACGCGGAGCTGGAATTGGCGAAGCCTGACGACCACACTTCATTCATTGACTTCAGCGGGTGTTTTTACCCCTCATAAACCCATGGATGGGCGTGTTAAGCGTACTCAGGCTGCCTTATTGTCAACACTACTTGATGCAATCATATTCAAGTGCAACCAAAAACCTCAGGCCAGGGATGTTGATGCCCAGGGTGTCGTCAACCTGCTGTGGGCCACGGCAAAACTGGTGGACAAAGGGCAGGAGCAAACACCAGAACTCAAAGGGGCTGTGGCCGCGCTGTTGCCCCACGTGAACGCACAGAAAGCCCAATTTAATGCCCAGCATATTACCAATTTGCTGTGGGCCATGGCGAAACTGATGGCCAACGGGCAGGAGTGGACACCAGAGCTTAAAGAGAACGTTTCCACACTTTTGTCCCACGTATACGCACAGAAAGCTAACTTTAAACCACAGGAAATAGCCAACCTGTTGTGGGCCATGGCGAAGCTGGTGGACAACGGGCTGGAGCAGGCACCAGAGCTCAAAAAGGCCGTGGCCACGTTGTTGCCCCAGGTGAACGCACAGAAAGCTTACTTTAAACCACAGGAAATCACCAGCCTGCTGTGGGCCATGGCAAAACTGGTGGACAACGGGCAGGAGCTGACACCAGGGCTCAAAGAGGCCGTGGCCGTATTGTGGCCCCACGTGAACGCACAGAAAGCTAACTTTAAGCCACAGGAAACTGCCAACCTGCTGTGGGCCATGGCAAAACTGGTGGACAACGGGTTGGAGCAGGCACCAGGGCTCAAAGCGGCCTTAGCCGTGCTGTTGCCCCACGTGAACGCACAGAAAGTCCAATTTAATGCCCAGAATATCGCCAACCTGCTATGGGCCATGGCAAAACTGGTGGACAACAGGCTTGAGATACCAGGGCTCAAAGATTCCGTGGCCGTGCTGTTGCCCCCTGTGAACGCACAGAAAGCTAACTTTAAGCCACAGGAAACTGCCAACCTGCTGTGGGCCATGGCAAAACTGGTGGACAACGGGCTGGAGCAGGCACCAGGGCTCAAAGCGGCCTTAGCCGTGCTGTTGCCCCACGTGAACGCACAGAAAGTCCAATTTAATGCCCAGAATATCGTCAACCTGCTGTGGGCCATGGCGAAACTGGTGGACAACGGGCTGGAGCAGATACCAGGGCTCAAAGAGGCCTTAGGTGCATTGTTGCCCCACGTGAATGCACAGAAAGCTAACTTTAAACCGCAAGGTATCGCCAACCTACTGTGGGCCATGGCGAAACTGATGGACAACAGGCAGGAGCAGACACCAGGGCTCAAAGCGGCCGTAGCCACACTGCTGCCCCACGTGAAAGCACTGAAAGCTAACTTTAAACCCCAGGAAATCACCAACTTGCTGTGGGCCATGGCGAAACTGGTGGACAACGGGCAGGCGCAGACACCAGAACTCAAACAAGCCGTGGCCGCGCTGTTGCCCCACGTGAACGCACAGAATGACCAATTTAATGCCAAGGATGTCGCCATCCAGCTGTGGGCCATGGCGAAACTGGTGATCAACGGGCAGGAGCTGACGCCAGAGCTCAACGAGGCTTTGACCGTACTTTTATCCCAAGTGAACGCAAAGAAAAACCAGTTTATTCCTCAGCATATCTCCCACCTGCTGTGGGCCATGGCGAAACTGGGTGAGCTCGTTGAGCTGAATGTGGTTAAATCCACGTCTGAACTTCTTGTCTACCAAATCAGTAAATGTCCTCAGTTATCTCAGCAAGAAATATCGATGTCTCTCTGGGGAGCATTGGTATGCTGTGCCAGGCTGTCTCCAGACTCCAATGCCAATAAAAACAGCTTGCTTGAAAAGCACATGGATGACCTGTTTACTCGCCTGGAAAATGCATTCCCAAATAATGAAGAGGATCAATCCATCATTGCCATGGCCGCAAGCTGGCTTGGCAGAGCGTGTCCGATCGTCCCCCATTACCAGACTAACATGTCAAAACCTCAAACCGCCTTCCGCGATCAACTTCAATCATGCATTCCCTCTTTAAAGATTGCCGCAGAAAGGAGTCTGAACTCATTACCTCCGGTTGATCTGCTACTGCCAGATCACAATATTATTATTGAAGTTCAGGGCCCCTCTCATTACCTGTGTGGTGATTTCAACACCAGGACTGGTTCGACTCTGCTGAAAATCGCACTGTTACAAAAAGCAGGATTTGAGGTCATTGAAATCCCGATTAACCAGCTCAGGAGCCAGGATTCAATAAAACGATGTATTGATCAAATAAAGACCAGAGTGGACATCCCGCCGCAGGGCCATGGATCTGTATCACATAAAATCGGGTGGGCAGATGAGGCAAACGCTACCGCCGATAAAGGGGATCAATCCTCAGATCACTGTTACCTGGCCGCCGAAGAACATTTAGAAAAGCAAACAGGCAAACCAAAAAAAAGAAAAAGGAAGAGAAAAAAAAGGCAATAAGTAGTTGGCTAAAATGATTTGAAAATAACGGATTGGTGGCATCAGAAGTAGATGTGTATCCCCAACGGCTTGGTTTTATAGGCATTTCAGTAAAATGAACTTCTGAACAGAGCAGCAGTCTGCTTTTTATACTTTCATGAATTAATGAAATATAA
>NZ_JBLYNS010000223.1:0-5193 GCF_049310205.1 Endozoicomonas sp. ALC013
ATTCGGGTTCGCGCCTGCACCAAGCCCTCGCGTGATCGAGGCTCCCAGCTGCAGGTGAGTATGGGCCTGCAAATGCTGCTTTTTCAGCGCCTGGGCGTCAGTGTTTGCACAGGCAAACTCAACACCTTCGAGCTGACTATTCAGCATGTGGCAGACTGCATTACCACCACCACCACCGACACCGATAACTTTTATGACCGCTTCCTGCGGTACGTTATCCACCAATTCAAACATGGTCATCTCCTTTTTATCACCCTTAATCTAACAAATACTTACCAATACCGTTACTGAAAACCTGCGCTGCTACACACTTAAAAGTTCTGAAACCAGCGCTTCATCTTGTCCATCAGCCCAGCATCCTGAGGTTTGCTGGCGATCGACTTTTTCAAACCATCTTTCTGCATTTTCTGGCCATAGTGCAAAAGCCCGACACCCGTTGAATAAATGGGATTACTGACCACATCACTCAGCCCTTTCACTAACTGCGGCACACCCAGCCTGACCGGCATGTGGAAAATCTCTTCTGCCAGCTCAATAGCTCCCTCAATCTTGGAAGTACCACCGGTCAGAACGATACCTGCGGGGATCAGGTCTTCGAAACCACTGCGCCTGATCTCTGCATTAATTAACGTAAACAGCTCGTCATAACGAGGTTCTACCACCTCTGCCAGTGCCTGCCGGGAAAGCTCCCTGGAGGGTCGCTCACCGACACTGGGAACTTTAATGGTTTCATCGGCTCCAGCCAGCTGGGCCAGGGCACAGGCATATTTAATCTTTATGTCTTCGGCATTTTGCGTCGGTGTCCGCAAGGCCATGGCAATGTCATTGGTCACCTGATCACCGGCAATGGGAATCACTGCCGTATGCCGAATGGCACCGTCGGTAAAGATGGCAATATCTGTCGTGCCACCGCCGATATCCACCATACAGACACCCAGCTCTTTCTCATCTTCTGAAAGCACCGAATAACTTGAAGCCAGCTGCTCAAGAATAATATCGTCCACTTCCAGACCACAGCGACGGATGCAGTTCTCAATATTCTGGGCCGCATTAACAGCGCAGGTCACCAGATGAACCTTGGCTTCCAGCCGGACACCGGACATCCCGTGAGGCTCCTTGATCCCCTCCTGGTTATCAATGGCATACTCCTGTGGAAGAATATGCAGAATCCGCTGATCCGCCGGGATCGCCACCGCCTGGGCGGCGTCAATCACCCGGTCAATATCGGCACCATTCACTTCACGCTCACGTATCGCAACGATACCGTGGGAGTTAAGACTCTTGATGTGATTGCCGGCAATACCGGCATAGACCGAGTGTATCTGACACCCGGCCATCAGCTCAGCTTCTTCAACGGCTCTCTTAATGGCATGGACCGTAGAGTCAATATTAACCACAACGCCACGCTTAAGCCCGCGGGAAATATGCGAGCCGATGCCGATGACTTCAATGTCACCCTCAGCGTTGAGCTCTCCGACAATAGCCACGACTTTCGAGGTGCCTATATCCAACCCAACGATCAATCTTCCATTATCTGCCGCTGTCATGGCATCAATCTTCCCAAACTTCTCTAACGATCATAAATCTGAGCCTGGCTGACTTATTTTGACCCCGTGTTAACCAGCGTCTCACTCCAGGCAACCGAAGCACCGTTCAAATATCGCAAATCTACCCGCTTTACCTGATCCCAGCGAGACTCCAGCCTGGCATGATAAAGACGGACAAAACGCTGCAGTCTTTCCATCCTTCGGTCACGACCAATATTGACCTCAACATGTCCTATGGTAAATCGCCATGAGCCACTATTGCTACGTTTCAGCATGGTCAGCCTGAGCCCCATAGGCCGGAGCAACTGACTGATGGCCAGATATTGCTGCATCACCTCCACCGCCAGCTCTTCCGGGCCACCCAGAACCGGCATGGCGGAAAAACCGGCAATATCCTCTGGTGCAAACACCTCACCTTCATTGCTGATCAGGGCGCTGCTGCCCCACCTCGCCACCGGCTGCTGTTCGGTCAGGCTCACCTGGACACTGTCAGGCCACTGTCGTCGAACCGAGGCGGTCTTAATCCAGGGCATTGCCATCAGAACCTGCTGCATCTCGCGCAAATCCAGGGCAAAAAAACGGTCCTGTAAGTGAGGCTGCAAAACACCCTCGACTTGCTCTCTGGATAAATACTCAAAGCCTGCATGCACTTCCACCCGTGCTATCGGCTGATTCAACCAGTTCACCAACCACGGCATTGAGCCCAGCAAGCCTGCCAGCAGAACAAGAGACACCAGAACCTGAAGCACTCTTTTCCACGGCAGTGTTTTTTTCCCTCTGCCAACAACCTGTTTACCGTCCCTTCGGGATGCGCCCCGTACTTCCCCCGACCAACCGGCTGAAACAGACCAACCTGCTCGATCAGACATCCGCTGTTTTCAATATTTCAATCACCAGTTCATCGAAAGATAAACCGGCATCCGCTGCGGCCATCGGCAGCAGACTATGATCTGTCATCCCCGGAATAGTATTGACCTCAAGCAACCAGAATCGTCCCTGCTGATCCTGCATAAAGTCAACACGCCCCCAGCCTGAACACCCAAGGGCTTCAAATGCCGTCAGAGCAACCGCCTGCAGTTCCTGCTCCTTAACAGAAGTCAGGCCACAGGGAATGGTGTAGCGGGTATTATCCGACAGATACTTGGCCTGGTAATCATAAAATTCACCCTCTGCCTCAATTCGGATAACAGGCAGTGGCTGACCATTAAGAATACCCACCGTAAACTCAGGCCCATCGATAAACGACTCCACCAGAACCGCCCCCTTGTGCTCCGCTGCACGCTCGCAGGCAACTTCAAGGTCTTCCCTTCGATCAACCCGTGCCACACCAACACTGGAGCCCTCCATGCTGGGTTTGACAAAGGCAGGCAACAGCGACTCGGCATGGCCAAGATTGTCAACTCCCATAACCAGGGCAAATTCCGGTGTTGGCAGCCCAATGGATTGCCAGAGCAGCTTGCAGCGGTATTTATCCATCGCCAGGGCAGATGCCATGACACCACTGCCGGGATAGGGAATACCCATGGTTTCCAGCATTCCCTGTATCGTTCCATCTTCTCCCCCACCGCCATGCAAGGCAATGAAGGCATAGTCAGGTGCATATTGCTGAAGCTGCTCAACAACATTCTCACAGGTATCAATCAGCTGGCATGTCACACCCTGGCGATGCAACGCGGCATAAATACGCTCACCACTGGTCAGGCTCACTTCCCTTTCTGCGGAGTTTCCACCGAAAAGTACAGCAACCTTGCCAAAAGCTTTTGGATCGAAGTGATCACAACTCCGGTCGTACTTCATGCACTGTTTTCCTTTACTATTCAATTCGTAGCTTTACTGTTCTGTCTTCGGCAGAGCCAACTCAGCACTGGCCAGCCTGAGAGCCAGTGCGCCAATATCCCCGGCTCCCTGAGCCAACAGCAAGTCCCCATCCTGAAGTACATCCGCCAATACTGACTCAACGTCTTCAGGACGGGCAATAAATATCGGATCAACCAGTCCACGCTGGCGAATACTCCGGCATAGTGAGCGACTGTCCGCCCCTGCAATCGGTTCTTCTCCGGCAGGGTACACTTCCATTAACAGAAGAACATCAACCCTGGACAGCACATCGACAAAATCCTCATACAGGTCACGGGTGCGAGAGAAACGATGAGGCTGGTAAATCATCACCAGTCGTTTATCATCCCAGCCATCACGAACCGCTTTAATGGTCGCATCCACTTCCGTTGGGTGGTGACCATAATCATCCACCAGCATCACGTCGCCAACCCGGGTAGTAAACTCTCCCAGCACCTGGAAACGTCGACCAACACCATCAAAACGACTCAGCCCTTCAGCAATCACCTGATCCGGAATGCCTTCATCAGCCGCCGTGGCAAACGCGGCCAGAGCATTCAACACGTTATGGCGTCCGGGAATACCCAGTTCAATGGTCACAGGGGCTTCTTCGACATCAGTGCGACGAACCAGGTCAAACGAGGTTCTCATGCCCTGCTGACGAACATTCACTGCCCGGTAATCCGCGTCTTCACTGAAACCGTAGGTAATCACCTGTCGTTTGATTTCCGGCAACAGTTCCCGAACAACCGGACAGTCGATACAGACAATCGCCACACCGTAAAAAGGCAGATTGTGCAAGAAATCAATAAATGCCTTTTTCAGCTTGCCAAAGTCTCCGTCGTAGGTAGACATATGGTCAGCATCAATATTGGTGATAATGGACACCATCGGCTGCAAATGCAGGAAAGAGGCATCAGACTCATCCGCCTCGGCCACCAGGTAACGGCTGCCACCCAGTTTTGCATTGGTACCGGCCGAGTTGAGCCTGCCCCCAATCACAAAAGTCGGGTCCATACCACTGAACCCGAGAACCGAAGCCAGCAGACTGGTGGTGGTGGTCTTGCCATGGGTACCCGCCACCGCAATGCCGTGGCGATAACGCATTAATTCCGCCAGCATCTGGGCCCGGGGAACAATGGGCAGCCGACGTCTTTCCCCCTCAACCACTTCCGGATTATCTCCGGCAACCGCGGTTGAGGTGACAATCACATCTGCGTTGATCACATTGTCGGCACGGTGGCCAATAAACACCTCAATCCCGAGCCCTTCAAGACGCTCAGTCACTGAAGATGCACGAATATCCGAGCCAGAGATTTCATACCCCTGATTCAGCAGGACCTCGGCAATGCCACACATGCCGGAACCACCAATACCGACAAAATGGATTTTGCGGATACGCCTCATCTCTGGCACCGCCACAACGGGAATCCGACTTTTTACATCAGGCATAAGAGACCTCCTTACCAGCCGCTTCAAGACAGAGCCTGACCACGTCATCAGTCGCCTGTGGCAAACTGGCCGTTCTTGCTGATGAGGCCATTCGTTCAAGCTGTTCAGGATTATCTGCCAGCTTCAAAATCATGTTTGTCAAACTGTCCACATTCAAATCTTTTTGCTGAACCATCAGGGCTGCACCTCGATCGACCAGGTAACGCCCATTCACTGTCTGATGATCATCCACCGCAAACGGGAAAGGCACCAGAATTCCGGGTTTTCCTGCCGCTGCCAGTTCTGCAATGGTTAATGCGCCAGAGCGGCAGATGACCAGATCCGCCCACTCATAAGCCTGAGCCATATCATCAATAAA
>NZ_JBLYNS010000224.1:0-5157 GCF_049310205.1 Endozoicomonas sp. ALC013
TCAGTAGCAACACTGACAGGCCATCAGAGTAAGGATTGATTATTTTACCTTCACAGTGAAGTTCAGCACCTGAAAATCCAGTGCTTCGTTCTGCGGGTGTAAATGGGCGTTAGAATAATGAAACCAACCGTAAGACAATTCGTAATTTTTCTTTTCTCCAAACTGGAAGCCAACCAGGGTACGAATCTCAAACTGTGTATGGCCGCCCATATTAATAGGTGATTTGAGTTTCTTCTCCATGTTTTTTTTGGACTGATAACTGATCCCCACTCCAAAATCAAGGAAGGGCGTCATGGCATAGCGTAACTCAGGAGATAGACGAAACACTGGTGAAAAACCAACCTGCCAGGCTTTATCAGCACCATTCGGGCTGGGTTGGTCTTTGACAGAGAGATGGCTTTGCCACTGGCTGTAGCCAAGGTCGAAATAGCCATCCAGCTTCCACCTGGGGTGACTGATAAAGTCCTGATCCCAATCCCAACGTGCCGCAATGCGTGCATTACTGATGTTGGCTTTATCGAAAATGTATTTCCCACCGGAGAGGCCGATACCATCGGGTATTAAATCAACGGCGAATACCCTGATGGGCAGAGTTCCCATTAAAAGTAAAAAGACTGAAACACCACTGATGCTTCCTGATTGCTTAGCAACTAACGTTAACCAACTCATTGTCTACACCCTGACTTCGTTCTTATGACATGTACAAGAACGATAGTCAGGATTAGAAATAATCAGTTAAGCCGTGAGGCCATCAGGCGACCAGCGATTCATCCAAACGATGAACAACAGGTTGCTTGTCAAGAAGCAGAACAACCGGAGTCCGCCCGTGAAAGTGTTGTCGATAAAAGGTCAGTACATTGGCGCAGGTAATTTCCGGTTTGGTAAAAAAGCTGCCATTAATCTGGGTCTTATCAAACAGCAGAGTCTGAAACTGATGGAACAGATCGATATCCACCGGTTCGGCATACTCCCAGAAGTTATCCAGAGTGCATTGCGAGGTCAGCCCCGGGATATCGTACATAGCCCGTCCCATGACTTTTACGGGAACCTTATGCAGCAGTGCAGAGGGGCCAACAGTACTATTCACCGTCACTACCCCCAGGCAGTGGGTATAGACACTGGGCAAGTGCAGGTCGTGACAGTAAACAACCCGATGCGAAATGCCAAGGTGTTCAGAAAGCTCAGTGATCATCTGCCCATAGTGGGTATAACCACGATCCATCGGATGGTGCTTTAACACCAGCACATTCTGCTCCGTGGCGTGGCGGGCAAAGGAGCGAATCACCTCCGCAATAAATGCTTCAACTGAAGAATATGAAGAGTGATACAGCATCTGGCTATCGTCATGTACCTGCAGAGCTACCATAAAGAAACGTTTGCTCAGCTCTTCCTGCATGGACTGCTCCACCTTCTTATCCCGAAAGCGATACAACTTTTTGCGGGCAAAGCCTCTCAACCACTTGGTCCCTTCATTTACCGGGTGGAATGCCCTGTGATGACAGTACCGGGCAAAACGTCGACGGGCAAACAAGGCCGCCCAATAATAAGCAGCAGCAAATCGGGTGCGGGCAGCCATGGTTCCGCCCATGGCAACTTTCGAAGAGCAAGAATGGGCGTTGACCTGGGCAAGGTCTTCTACAGAAAGTCCCAATTGGCTATAGGCATTAACACCGTGTTCTTCCAGAGTAATGGTGTTTGGCCGAAGATAGCCTTCTTCAAACACCAGAAAGCGAACTCCCAAGCGTTCACAAACCGGTTTGGCTGTTCGATGGTAGAGCCGACAGTCCCCCATCAGAAACACGGATTCAATATTGTGCCGCTGTAGATATTCAAATAAAAAATCCGTCCAGTGATCCGGTGAATCGGTAAAGGCAACGACATGATCCGCCCCGGCATAAAACAGATCTCCTCCATTAAAGACAATCCGGTGTGTAACATAGCCACGGCGACTGAAAAGTGTTGCCAGATCACGAAAAAAAGGCCCTAACGGTCCCTGTAAAAACAGCACATGGCGGGAATTCATGGTTCCTCAGCTTCCGTATGTAATGTCACTCAGGTTAATGGCGGGATGCTCAACATAAGAGCAACTTAAACATGATAAGTGGATTATTAATGCAAAATCAGCACCAGTGTTAACTGGCTCTAAGGGCTTCCATCAGAAAAGACAGCTTTCGCTTTTTCTGCTCCAACCAGGCCAGGACCCCTGAAGTTGAGGTTTTCATGGTGTTGCGCTCTTGCGACAACTGTTGGATCAGGCTTTCGGGGGAAGTAAAGCGACCAGTACCCCAATGGATATAACGGGGGTATAAGCAGAGTGCGATATAGGCGAGCTCATTGATATTCCGACGCATGACACGACGACTGCATGACATATGGTCCACTGTCAGCCCCCAGCCGGCATAAAAAGGCATTCCCCAGCAGTGTACGGTTTTATTCTGCAGCAAGGCTTCAAAACCGGCTTGAGAGCTCATAACATGCAGTTCATCACAACCCTGAATGCAGTCAAAAATATCAACATCGACCACGACTTGGTCCGCCCACTGTAATGCTTCCACTTCAGGTAAATGCCCGGCACGACCGGCCTGTACAACATCTGGATGGGGTTTATAGACAATAAAGGCATTCTGACCGATAAAATGTTCACGCACCCGTTGCAGTAAATCCCGATTACTGGTTACCCGTGGACTGCCGTATTTTAACGAAGCATCACTATCAACCTGACCGGTAACCAGCACTTTTTGCTGCCCAGGCCTGGCTCCGTGGAAAGGGTCGACCTTGTTACCCAGCAGGTTGTATTTACTAATGCGCTGAGCCAGTAGCTGCCGAACCAGGTTTTGGCCCCGTTGCTGCTCCTCATCGGACAGCATGCAGGTATTGAGAGAATGTTCCAGGTCACTGGGCTGCATGGCATTGTAATAAATGCCACTGCTGTCCAATATGAGGGAGCAGGGTCTGCGAAGCTCGGCACCTAATCCGACCGACCTTATAAAACCATCTTCCATGCGCCACAGGGGCATAGGGTACTCTGGCACCTGTTGTAAAGGCTTCATGCCCCAGAGCAATAGACCATCCCGCTCAGTGAGCTTTTTGCGCAGGGCTTTTTCATTGGATATATAAACAACGCGCCGGGCCACGCCATGGGCAAACCGGCTAACAAATGCCCGCTTCCAGATACTGAAACCCAAGGCATACAGCGTTTCAATCTGTGGTTTATTGTGTGCCTGCTGAAGTACAACCAGTTCCAGCACGTCTTCCAACTCACAGCGCTCATGAGTTTCCGGATGAATATAGCGGGTATACAGCAGGCAAGCCGCGGCAAATAAACTCTCAACCGAGTGCAGTGACGTTCGTCTTGGGCAGGGAACCCGATCATCGGTCAGCCCCCAGCCGCTGTAAAACGGCACACCAAAACAGACGACCTTTTTCCGGTGCCAGAGGGCTTCAAACCCGAGTTGAGACGTCACTACGTAGACTTTGGCAAACCAGGGGAATAGGGATTGAGCATTCACTTTTTCCGCTAAGATTCTTACTCTGTCGCTTTTACAGCCCTTAATCCGGGTGCCACAGGGTTCCAGCTCAAAATAGCCACGCTTGGTGCCAAGTAGTACATCCGGGTGAACCTTCACCCAGACTTCTGCTGTTGGATTTTCCTGCAGGGCCGACTTCAACATAGCCTGAAAACTGGTTTCATTGGCCATGCCGAACTCAACGGAGCAATCTCCAAGGGTCTGGTCAACCACCAGAACCCTTTCTTTACTGATATCAGGGAGAAGACCATCAGAGGATCGGCAAGTAAAGAACTTACTGCTATCTGTGGCCACTGGTTCATGGTTGTATTTACTGATTCGATGCTGACGAATGCTATCCAGCAGTTTTCGAGCCCGGGCCATCAGTTCCGGGGTCTGCCAGTCTGACTTATTCAGCAAGTGCTCAATATCTGATGGCTGAGTCGCATCGTAATAGATACCGGTTTTATCGCTGATCAATGAAAAGCGCCGGTCTCCCTGTGCGGGATGGCCAAGATAACTGATAAATCCGTCTTCCAGTTGCCAAAAAGGTAACTGATGTTGCTGGGCAAACGCCTTCGCCCTCAGCGTATTCTCTTTCAGTCCCCAGCCAACAATGACCGTGTTATTAACAACGCGTCGGAAAGTGTGTAACTTTTTTACCGGACTGCCTAACAATGCAGACAACTCTGGAGCGGAAGCAATACCGTTGGATGTTGTGTAAAAGGTGTACAATGCGTCACTCTGAATTGGAATATCAGAAATCAGGGCTGGGATAAGTGGAGGGCACTTGACGTAAAAAGCCACCGAAGCAATAGGAACACACCATAGATTACAGAGACACTTAATAGAGAAGGGCCATTGGTAAATCATGATAGCAATGCAATCACTTCTGTAATGCATACAGGAAGTAGAGGGTGGCTAACCTGATTGTCCGAAATATTTATGAAAAAAAGCAATCAGCTTATCCTTCCTGTTACTCTCCGGCCCTTTGCCCAGGCGGATATCCTGAGAGCCAAGGCAGGCCGGGGATCGAACACCCGATGCCGCTGCTGCCCAATGTGGCTCTGAGAGCTACCACCGCTGAAGGTGATACAAACTCAGAGGTTTGCCATATTACCTGGTGCCGATGGGCGGAGAGATTGCAGCACATTGTTATTACAAAAGCAACTGCTAAGGAATTGTCTTTTAATAAGTTCCCGATTTCCGTTCACCCTGAGCTTGTCGAAGGTCGTGCCACCGAACTTCGACAAGCTCAGTCCGAACGGAGTCAGGCAATGAAAATAGGGAAGTTATTTCCAGACAACTCCTTACTGAAATGTCGAAGTTATTAAATGACAGTTCTTAATCGTTACAGCGTTTAAACGCTTAAACTTTTAACGCTTGAACATCTGGTTAATCAGATCCAAATCGGAACCGGCCTTCATAGTCAGCCGGTAACAGTTAGCCAAAAAATAAAAAACTGTCATTTTTTGCCAATTTTTCTTGTCAACACTCAAGAATCAAAACCTGACCCCGCTGATGCGCCAGCAGAGGCTTCGGTAAAACCCTAAATACACACTGTAGAATTCACTGTACAGTGCCCGCTAAGGAACTGTCATTTAAAAACTCCGACATTTCAGCAAGCGCTGCCGGCTTCCCGCCACCCGCT
>NZ_JBLYNS010000225.1:0-5124 GCF_049310205.1 Endozoicomonas sp. ALC013
AGCCCGGATATTTCAGAATTAATCGATTAGAATCATATAACCATTTTTTATTAAATAGGTCCGCATCCTTTATCTAAATTTATTGTTAGGAGCAGTAAACATAAGGATGTAGTTATGACCAGGATAAAGTCCATGCATCAGGATGAGTGGGACGATGCTTTGTGGAACAGCAATCACGAACACAAAAAGGCTAAAGCACGCAAAGCAAGGCACAAGGGGCTTAAATCATCAACCATAAGAAAGGGCATTGAAGACTACTTTGAGAAAAGCAAATTGAAAAACAGTATTTCAGAAAGTTTTCAAGAGCTTGATGATTTTGATGACGTCAACCAGCCCAGCTATAAACCCCGCCTCTGAATCATATCACCAGCCCAAAAATGCCACTTATTGAATGTGGCATTTTTTATTTATGGCATCGCCGATAGAAATGGTTCATAAATAAGGCATAACTTCAATAGCATCAGTAGTAACGCTTTTCTGAGCCAGTACATGGTTTCAATGAGTTTGATGGGTTGTCGTGCCTCCGCACTCCGTTCGTCCTGAGCCTGTCGAAGGACGGAAACTCCGGACTCTGATAGATCGTGCCAAGCACCCTTCGTCCGTGCATCCTGAGCGGAGCCGAAGGACGCTCAGGGTGAACGGAGATTGTACACGTCAAACTCATTGAAACCATGCACTAGTTGCCATAAATGTTCTGTACTGATCAGAAATCGACTGTACGATTATGGGGCAATGACGAATGACAACACCTTCCGAACTCCAATACCTCCATGGCTTTGGTAACGAACATGAAACCGAAGCCCTGAAAGGAGCCCTACCCATCGGGCAATTCAATCCGCAACGTGCGCCCATGGGGCTCTATGCAGAGCAGTTCTCCACAACCGCATTCACCGCACCAAGACATCAAAACAGAAGGACCTGGATGTACCGGATTCGCCCGTCAGCAGCCCAGGGCAAGTTCCAGCCAATAGCATCAAACCTGCTTCGCTCTGGCCCGGTTACTGAGGTGCCAACGTCCCCGGACCCGATGCGCTGGGACGCTCTTGACCTCCCGACAGAAGAAACCGATTTTGTTGATGGCCTGGTCACCATGGCGGCCAATGGCGACCTCCACACTCAGACCGGCTCTGCTGTGCACATGTATCTGGCCAACCGGGATATGACCGACCGCTTCTTTTACAACGCCGATGGTGAGCTGCTGTTCGTCCCTCAACAGGGAGCCATCCTGGCACGTACCGAGCTGGGCCACCTGCATGTGCCTCCCGGCGAGATTCTGGTTATCCCCCGGGGCATCAAGTTTCAGATTCAACTTCCGGAAGGCACAGCCAGAGGCTATATCTGCGAAAACTACGGTGCACCATTGACTCTTCCCGAACGTGGGCCGGTAGGAGCCAATGGTTATGCCAATGATCGGGACTTCCATTATCCGGTGGCCTGCTTTGAAGATATCGACGGTGAGTTTGAACTGGTGGCCAAGTTTGCCGGAAACCTGTTCAGCTGCACCCTGGATCACTCTCCCCTGGATGTGGTCGCCTGGGTGGGTACTTCTGCCCCCTATAAATACGACCTGTCCCGCTTCAATGTGATCAACACCGTCAGCTTCGACCACCCAGACCCCTCCATCTTCACCGTATTAACCTCACAGAGTGACACCCCCGGGGTCGCCAATGTGGACTTTGTTATCTTCCCGCCCCGCTGGATGGTGGCTGAAAACACCTTCCGCCCCCCGTGGTATCACCGCAATGTCATGAGTGAATTTATGGGGCTGATTCACGGCACTTATGACGCCAAGGAACAAGGATTTGTGCCCGGCGGAGCCAGCCTCCATAACTGCATGAGCCCCCACGGGCCCGAGGCTGAAGTGTTTGACAAAGCCAGTGCCGCAGAGCTGAAGCCCGTGCGCTACAAAGACACCATGGCCTTTATGTTTGAGTCCCGCTTTATCTATGCGCCAACCCGGTTTGCGCTGGAAAGTAATGCCCGCCAAACCGACTATATTGATTGCTGGAAAGGGCTCAAGAAGCACTTTAACCGATAAGAATAAATAACTTGCCGTTTTTCTCACATACGCCGGAGACTGAAAGCCCATCATGCTAGCACTCAATGAAACACACGATGTCAACCTGACCAGCTGGGTTACATCAGCCAATAACAAAAACAGTGATTTCCCCATTCAAAACCTGCCCTTTGCCATCTTCCGACGTAAAGGCAGTGGTGAATCTTTTCGGGCAGGTGTCGCCATTGGCAACCAGGTTCTGGATCTTGCCGCCGTTTCCCACACCTCAGCTTTTTCACAGAAAGGTGCATCAGGACTGTCCAGTGAGGCCCTGGCAACGTGCGGTGATGAAACCCTCAACCGATTTATGGGGCTTGGTCTTGAGCACTGGTCATCCCTGAGATCGGCGTTATCCAAAGCCCTGCGCGCCGGAGCCACGGAAGAAGCTGAACTCTCGGGCTGTCTGGTTGCCATGGACGATGTGGAATATCGCCTGCCCTGCCAGATTGGTGATTACACCGACTTTTATACCTCCATCCACCATGCCACCAGCGTAGGTTCACTGTTCAGACCCGATAACCCATTGCTGCCCAACTACAAATGGGTGCCCATTGGCTACCACGGCCGTGCATCGTCTATTGATGTATCAGGCCAGAATTTTCACCGCCCTTGCGGCCAGACCAAAGCGCCGGATGCTGACACTCCCTCTTTTGGTCCCTGTAAACGGCTGGATTATGAACTGGAAATGGGGATCTTCATTGGCCCCGGCAATGCCCCGGGAGAACCGATCACGCTGGATCAGGCTGATCAACACGTATTTGGTCTCTGTCTGTTTAATGACTGGTCCGCCCGGGATATTCAGGCTTGGGAATACCAGCCACTGGGGCCATTTTTATCCAAGAGTTTTGCTTCCACCGTGTCCCCCTGGATTGTCACCCTGGAAGCGCTGGTGCCTTACCTGACCAGCTTTGAACGCCCTGCCAGTGATCCCCAGCCACTGCCTTACCTTGACTCCCGGAAAAACCGCCAGCAGGGCTCCATTGATATTCAGCTCTCTGCCCATCTGCTGAGCAGACAGATGGAACAGGCAGGAGATTCACCTGCGAAACTGTCCCAATCCAGCTTCCGTCATTCCTACTGGACCATCAACCAGATGATGGCACACCATACCGTAAATGGCTGCAACCTCCGGCCCGGTGATCTGTTTGGCAGCGGCACTCAGTCAGGACCCAACCCGGAAGAAGCGGGTTCCCTGCTGGAGCTGTCCCATGGCGGTAAACAGCCTCTGCCTCTGCCCAACGGTGAAACCAGAACATTCCTCGAAGATGGCGACACCGTTATTTTCAACGGCTGGTGTGAAAAAGCCGGACATGCCCGTATCGGCTTCGGTGAAGTGCAGGCGACGATTTTACCGGCTCAAGAGGTTCTGCCTGCCGGGACTGGAGAATAAACACCATGAAACTCTACAGCTACTTCCGCTCCTCGGCTGCCTATCGGGTAAGAATTGCCCTGAACCTGAAAGCGCTTGATTATCAACAATCGCCCATCAATCTTCTGAAAGGCGAGCAGAACTCGGAGGAGTATCAACAGATCAACCCCCAGAGACTGGTACCCACATTCACCACCGACAAAGGAATGCTCACCCAGTCACTGGCCATTATTGAGTGGTTGGAAGAGTCATTCCCGGAACGCTCCATTATCCCCGGAGATCCCTGGCAAAAAGCCCAGCTTCGTAGCCTGGCTTACCAGATCAGCTGCGACATCCACCCGATCAATAACCTCAGAATACTGAAATACCTGCAACAGAAACTGGCCGTGAGTGACGATGCCAAAACACAGTGGTATCAGCACTGGATTCATTCAGGCTTTACCGCACTGGAGGCACAGCTGGATGACCAGCCCTTCTGCTGCTCGGAGCAGCCCTCCATAGCCGACATCTGCCTTGTACCACAAGTTTTTAATGCCCTGCGCTTTAAGATGAATATGTCAGACTTCCCAAAAATCCATAAAATCTACCAGCACTGCAATACGCAGCCTGCCTTTATTGATGCGGCACCGGAAAACCAGCCGGACGCTGTGTAAGGGATTATTGTCGCCACCCGCTGCTTGCAAAAGCTCAGGAGGTTCCGCTTTTCGGGTAGCGGGCAGCGTCTGTAAAAATAGTCATCCGAAAAAGCGCAACAGTGTCCGCGTCACCAACTCTGGTTTCTGGGCATGAACCCAGTGACCCGCTCCCGGTATCACCCGCATGGATGCTGATGGAAAGAGAGCCAGCACCTGCTCACGGTGTTCAGGCAAAATATAGTCAGACTCGCCACCCTTGATAAACAGGGTTTTATTGGCAAAACCCGTATCAGACTCCTGCCCTGCAAGAATTTCCATATAATGCGCCATAATCACAGGCAGATTTACCCGCCAGCGATAGAGCCCCTGCTCATCACGGTAGAGGTTTTTCAGCAGAAACTGACGCACACCTTGTTCTGGTTCATAAGCTTCCAGAAAACGGTCTGCTTCAGTACGGCTTTTCAACGTGTTCAAAGGCATGGACGACAACCCTTCAAGAATACTGTCGTGTCGCCTTTCCTGATAAGTGACCGGCGCAATATCGATCACAGCCAGCCTGGTGACGCGCTCCGGTGCCATCAGGGCAATGGTCATCGCCACCTTACCGCCCATGGAATGCCCCAACAAATGCACTTTCTCAAGCTGGTTATCATCCATATAGGCCAGAACATCTTCCGCCATGACCGGATAATTCATAGCCTCATCATGGGGTGAGCGCCCATGATTGCGCAGATCCAGCCCATGAACACGAAATGATTCAGCAAGACCACGGTTGATCATCCCCAGGTTTTCCCCAGAGCCAAACAGACCATGCAAACTGATCACATCAGCCCCCTGCCCCTGCTGCCTTGCGTACAATTTCATGTTTTCACTGCTTCTCTTATAGCCCGGATATTTCATATTAACAGGAGGTATAAATTACCTCCTTTATTTTCAATAAGTTATATATTTATCAAGTGGTTATAAACGCACTTTCGTTCAACCATTGATGGTTATTAATGGTTGTAGGCAGTTTTTTTCGACACCTGTCCACGCTATAAGCGTCAGGAGTCATGCTCTTTCAG
>NZ_JBLYNS010000226.1:0-5120 GCF_049310205.1 Endozoicomonas sp. ALC013
TATTACATAACTTAATAAACAGCACTTACAAATTATTTTATACCTTTGCCATAAGTTTTATTGATTGTCTTCAAACCGAAAGCTGCTCAAAATCATGCCATGTCGTAAAAGTCGCTAGTACGCAAAAACAGGTACATGAGGAAATATTACTTCCTGTCGTCTAACCTGATCTCTATGTTTATATCACTTCCCGAAGACTTACCATCCAGCCTGCCTGAGTATATTGCTCAACGGCAGGACCAGAATGTTCAGCTGCATGAGCGGTTGCCCGGCAACAGGCCCGGATTGAACAACTCGATAACGCTCCCAACCACCATGCCCTCCTGTTTGTGCAGAAGAGGTGATTGCGCATGAAGACATTCCCGAGGGATCCACCCGTTACGGTCGGGAGCCCAGCTCCGATCAGGCGATGGAAATTAAGGTTAAGACCATTCAAAAGCAGTCAGGAAAGAACGGTTCAGTGTTCCGGATGACCCGACCTTACCCCTGCACAATAACCCTTGCGCCAGTCAGTGCAGGCGTTTTTGAGTACTTACCCGTGCGTCCAGGTTTACCGAGCGGAGCGATACTATGAACAGCCCGAAATCAGGAACCGGTATTTTCGCCAATACCCATCCCGTGATGAGCAGAGGCTCGGCGATCGTCATTGCCGCCTTTGTCCTTTTTACGATCATTGCCCCGGCATATGCTAATAGCCTCTATGAAGCCGCCAAGCGCTTTATCGCCACAAGTCTGGCCTGGTATTACACTCTCCTGATGAGCTTCTTTTTACTCCTGGCCATATACACAGCGTTCAGTCGCTTTGGCCGCATTAAGTTAGGCCATGACCACGACAAACCCGAATACGGCTTCTTTTCCTGGTTCTCGATGCTGTTCAGTGCAGGTATTGGTATCGGCATCCTGTTCTGGAGTATTGCCGAGCCAATTTACCACTTGCAAAGCAATCCTTTTATTGCCGAAGGGCAGACAAAAACCGTGGCAGCCGCACAGGTAGCGATGCGCTTCAGTATCTTTCACTGGGGCTTACACGGTTGGGCACTATTTGCGATTACGGGTATGGCATTAGCTTATTTCACCTACCGCAAAGGCCTGCCATTATCGATCCGCTCTGGCTTGTACCCGACCTTTGGCAACAAAATATACGGCCCGATTGGCCACATGGCGGACTTGCTGGCGGTTTTCGGTACTGTATTTGGTATCGCCACCTCGTTAGGACTTGGCGCACAGCAGATGAACGCAGGTATTAGCTATCTGTCTGGTATCAATATCAGCCCGGCCAACCAGGTGATCATTATTACGCTCATTACCGGATTGGCAACGCTCTCAACGTTAAGAGGCCTGGACAAAGGCCTGAAAAAAGTCAGCGAATTAAACATGCGCCTTACCGCATTAATGCTCACCTTCTTTATTGTTCTGGGGCCAACTGCTTATTTACTGGGAGCCTTTGTCACTAACCTGGGTGATTACATGACACATGCCGTCGGGCTCGGTTTTTGGGTTGACCCGGATCCCAAAAGCCAATGGCAGAGTTGTTGGACCCTGTTTTATTGGGGCTGGTGGATCGCCTGGGCACCCTTTGTCGGCATTTTTATTGCCCGTATCTCTAAAGGCCGTACCGTCAAAGAGTTTATTCTGGGAGTCTTGATCGCCCCAACGTTACTGGCAACCTTTTGGATCACTGCGTTTGGTAATACGGCTATTTTTATTGAACTCTTTGGTTCAGGCGGGGTCACAGAGGCCATAAATAAAGACATTACTACGGCTTTGTTTGTCACCATGGAGTTAATGGACCTTGGTACGGTTGTTGTGGGAATCGGTGCCATTATCTGCATAGTCATGCTGGTGACTTACTTTATCACTTCTGCTGACTCGGCAACCCTGGTTATTTGTACGTTAGTATCTATGGGAGAACAAAAACCTCCACCCAAGTTGCGGATGTTCTGGGGCTTACTCATTGGTGCGGTTGCCGGTGTATTATTAATTGCCGGAGGCTTAAAAGCGTTACAAACTGCCTCTATTGTTGCGGCACTGCCCTATTCAATTGTGCTGGCGCTTACTACCTGGGGCTTGTATAAGGCTTTTCGCGAGGAACCCAATATTGACATGCCATACTCAGTCACCCCTGGCGATACTCCACTGCCACCGGAATACGGTCAAAGCTATGCGCTCAAGCGCAGTAAGCAGGAAACAGCGGAGTGTCTGGCGACTAATCAAAATGTTTAGTGCATCATTTCGATGAGTTTGATGTGTACAATCTCCGTTTGCCCGACAATGGCAGAACAAGCCCTGGCCTCAGGCTCACCGGGCAATAACCCAAGAGTACCAAGCGCAGAAGAACTCGTGAGCATGTACCAGGCACTATGGGATTAGCACAATGCTCAAGCACTCATAAATCAACTGTGCCTGAGTGCTAAAAATATCAGCCCCGGGAGGACATCAATGAATACCATTGGTCATTTTATCAACGGTGAAATGGTCTACGATAATGAACGCACCCAGGCAGTGTATAACCCCGCAACAGGCCAGGCAGAAAAACAAGTCGCGCTGGCTTCCGTCGCTACCGTTGAAGAAGCGATCACCAGGGCTGAAGCCGCTTATCCAGCATGGCGCAATACCCCGGCAATAAAGCGCGCCCGTGTCATGTTCAAGTTTAAAGAATTACTGGAACAAAACGCTGAAAAAATTTGCCAGCTTATTGGTCAGGAGCACGGCAAAATTTCACACGACGCTGCGGGTGAATTACAACGCGGTATTGAAAATGTCGAATACGCCTGTGGTATCCCTGAATTGTTAAAAGGTGAACACAGCAAAAACGTTGGCCCGAATATCGACGCCTGGAGTGAATTCCAGCCACTGGGCGTGGTCGCGGGTATCACCCCGTTTAACTTCCCGGTTATGGTGCCACTGTGGATGTTCCCAATGGCCATTGCCTGTGGCAACTGCTTTGTTCTAAAACCGTCTGAGCGCGATCCCGGTGCCACCATGCTGATCGCTGAACTATTACAGCAGGCGGGATTACCTGACGGCGTTCTGAATGTGGTGAACGGTGATAAAGTTGCGGTGGACACTTTACTAAACGACGCGCGTATTAAAGCGGTCAGTTTTGTTGGCTCAACCCCCATTGCCGAATACATCTACCAAACCGCCAATAACAATGGCAAGCGATGCCAGGCGCTTGGCGCTGCCAAAAACCACGCCATTGTGATGCCAGATGCCGATATGGATAACGCCGTAAACCAGTTACTCGGTGCCGCCTTTGGCTCCTCTGGTCAGCGCTGTATGGCGCTATCCGTGGCAGTAGCGGTTGGCGATCAGACCGCCGATGCATTAGTGGCAAAAATGGCTGAGGCCATGAAAAGCCTGAAAGTTGGTGCCTGCACCGATAGCAGCAACGACTTTGGCCCGGTTATTACCGGTGCTCATCGCGACAAGGTGGTCAGCTACATCAGTCATGCCGAAAGCCAGGGGGCAAGCATCGTCGTTGATGGCCGCACCCCGAACGTCGATGGCTACCCCGATGGCTTCTTTGTTGGCGGCACCCTGATTGACCGGGTAACACCGGAAATGACCAGCTACCAGGAAGAAATCTTTGGTCCGGTACTGCAAGTTGTCCGCGTTAACACCATGCAAGAAGCGATGGACTTGATCGATGCCCACGAATACGGCAACGGTACCTGTATTTTTACCCGCGACGGCGAAGCAGCCCGTTACTTTTCTGATCACATCCAGGTGGGCATGGTCGGCATTAACATACCGCTACCAGTACCTGTTGCTTACCACAGCTTTGGTGGCTGGAAGCGCTCGCTGTTTGGTGACTTGCACGCCTACGGCCCTGACTCCGTGCGTTTTTACACCAGGCGCAAGACCATTACTCAACGCTGGCCTTCTGCCGGTATCCGCGAAGGTGCTCAATTCTCGATGCCAACAATGAAGTAATAGATAAGTAGTTAACCAAATGAAATCATATATTTCTGACTAAGTTGTCAGTCACTCTGCGGCGTTGCAACTCCGGTTACATAGCTACGGCTATGCTCCCTACGTTGCGCCTTGCATAGCAACTGCCCACTTAGCCAGAAATATACGATTCCATTTGGCCAACTACTTAGCACGCCCGGGCAGTATGGGTGTTACCCTATTCGATCACCGTTGCCCGCAGGAGCAAATATGGCATCCGCACTCTTAACCAACAGTGCTGTAAACACGACTGACCACAAACTGCCACTCCTTCTCGGTGTAGACGGCGGTGGCACTTCATGCCGGGCACGTATCGCCGATCTTGACGGCAATATCCTGGGGGAAGGATTCTCAGGCAGCGCAAACCCCCGGACCGGGCTTGATTCAGCCTGCAATACCATCATGCAGGCCACCCGTGCAGCGATGGCTCAAGCGGGCCTGGAAGAGAACGACTTCGGACGTATGTATGCCGGTCTTGGCCTGGCCGGTGTCAATCAGCAGAAAGAACGTGATCTGGTTCTGGGTTGGGGCTTTCCGTTTGCCGGTATTTTCCTGGAAACCGACGCATTCGCCGCTTGCATGGGTGCCTTTAATGGCAGGGATGGCGCGATCCTGATCCTGGGCACGGGCTCCTGTGGTGCCAGCCTGATTGATGGTGAAGTGAAAACCCTTGGCGGCTGGGGCTTTCCAATCTCGGATCATGGCAGTGGTGCCAGCCTGGGCCTTGCGGCGATTCGTTACTCCCTGCTGGCCCACGAAGGCATGAAAGAACAGACACCGTTAAGCCTGGCCATCATGGCAACGTTTGACCACAGTCCTGAACAGGCCGTTGCCTGGCAGGACAGCGCACTCCCCAGAGACTACGGATCTTACGGACCGCTGGTGATTGAACATTTAAGCAAGGGCGATCAACTGGCGGAACAGTTAATTCGGGAAAGCGCTGAAGATGCCGCCATGATGATCCGGGTACTTTATCAGCGTGGCGCTAACCAGTGCGCATTGGTTGGAGGGCTGAGTGAGTTCGTTATGCCCTGGCTGCCAGAAGATGTCGCTGCCATTGCCACCTTGCCACAGGGTGATGCCATGCACGGTGCTCTGTTGATGGCTATGAAACTCTTCTGAAAAACGTTCGGCTTCCATCGGGAAGCCGAATACTCCAGGAGGCT
>NZ_JBLYNS010000227.1:0-5104 GCF_049310205.1 Endozoicomonas sp. ALC013
TGTTGTCAACGTTCTTCTGGACGCAGGGGCCAGAGTTAATGTCTGCGATCGTGATTATCGAACTCCGTTGCATGAGGCCCGTAGCCAGGCGATTGTGAAAGCGCTTTTGGTCAGGGGAGCTGATATTGAGGCCAAAGGCTGGTGTGAAGAGACTCCACTGATGTCTGTGGTTTCTTATCGAGGCGGCTTTGGGGCTGTAAAGGCACTTCTGGTCGCAGGTGCCAGCGTTAATGCCCGCAATCGTCTTGGTCGAACTCCGTTGCATAATGTCCGTAGCCAGGCGATTGTGAAAGAGCTTCTGGCCCGGGGTGCCGATATTGAGGCCAGGGATAATAACGGAGACACGCCACTGGCGGTTCAATACAATCTGGAAGAATTAAAGGCGCTTCTGGTCGCAGGTGCCAGTGTTAAAGCCCGCAATAACTATGGCCAGACTCCGTTGCATGAGGCACGTAGCCATGGGGCTGTGAAAGAGCTTCTGGCCTGGGGAGCCGATATTGAGGCCAGGGATAATTATCAGGCAACGCCATTACTTTTAGCGGTTTCAGGTGCTTACGAGCCGGAGGTGATCAAGGCACTATTGGCCGCGGGTGCCGATCTTGAAGCTACTGATCAATTAGGCTGGACGCCATTGCACCATGCGGCTGGTAATGGTGGGTGCGATCTGCGGCATATCGGTGTGCTGCTGTCTGAGGGGGCCAACCTTGAAGCCAGAGCTGGTAACAGGCAATGGACCCCGTTGCATAAAGCGGCAATGGGGGCTTTCGGCAAGAAAATAAAAGTGCTGCTGGCTGAGGGGGCCAACTATAACGCAAAAAACAGCAGGGGCGTGACACCGTTGGACGTTATAGGTGGCAGCAACGAAGGCTTAAAAGCTCTGTTGGATTCAGGTGCCAGATGTAATCGCAGACTGACTGGCAGAAGGAGTTGCCTTATTCCGTGTAATTTTCAGCCCCACTCACTTCAGGCCTGCGCTCGCACCGCTATCCGCTCGCGCCTGGTTGAACACCGGAAAAAAACCGGACAACCGTTGTCGGAATCGGTGCAGGATCTGCCGCTGGATCCGACGCTGAAAGCCTATCTCTATAGGCCCCTGAGTTGGGAACTTATCTATAACCAGGGACTGTATTTGTCGTCAGTACTTAAACTTCCCTAGGGATTATCTTCTTGACAATAGTTGAAGCTGATAACAACATTTTCAGGCTGTTTTTGCCCGAAAAGCGTATTACCGCTGAAATTTTCCATAATCAATAAAAATTGCCACGAGTTGAAATGGCTTTTTCATCGGCTGAAATGAGAGAGCCCGTTTTCAAGTTTAATAACCCAACTGAAGGTCAAATTATGTCCTGTGATTTTCTGCAGCTGGCGGTACCCGGAGTAAGAGGAATGAGTCCTTATCAACCAGGCAAGCCTATTGAGGAGCTTGCCAGGGAGCAGGGCTTGAAGGTTGAGGATATTGTCAAACTGGCCAGTAATGAAAACCCTCTGGGGCCACCACCTGCTGCGCTGAAAGCAATGGCCGAATCCCTGGCAGAGCTGGCCCGTTATCCCGATGGCAGCAGTTATCAGTTAAAACAGGCGCTGGCAGAAAAACTGAAGGTAGCACCGGAGCAGTTAACCCTGGGCAATGGGTCCAATGATGTGCTGGTGCTTCTGGCGGAGTCGTTTCTGGATACCCGCAGTTCTGCGGTTTTTTCTCAGTATGCTTTTGTTGTTTATCCTCTGGCTGTGAAGGCCGTGGGGGCTGAGAGTATTGTGGTTCCAGCGCTGAACTATGGTCATGATCTGGATGCCATGGCGGAAGCGATCCAGGCCAATACCCGGATTGTCTTCCTGGCAAATCCTAATAATCCCACCGGTACCAGCTTCAGTGAACAGGATCTGCTGGGTTTTCTGGGTAAGGTGCCGGAAGAGGTGATCGTTGTCCTTGATGAGGCCTATTTTGAGTATGGGGTGGGTGGTGACCTGCCTGATGGTATCGACCTGCTTGACCGCTATCCCAATCTGGTGGTGACCCGAACCTTCTCCAAGGCTTATGGGCTGGCGGGGGCCCGGGTCGGTTACTCGATATCCAATCCTGAAATAGCCGATGTGCTGAACCGTTTGAGGCAGCCATTTAACCTGAATCTTCCTGCTCAGTTCGGTGCGGTTGCCGCACTGAAGGATGAAGCTTATCTGCAGCAGTCCATTGAGATTAATCAGCAGGGGATGGCATTCCTGGAGCAGGGGTTTGCCGACCTTGGGCTGAACTGGATCCCTTCATCGGGTAATTTTATCACCGTCGATCTCAAGCGGAATGCCATGTCGGTCTATGAAGGGTTGTTGTCCAAAGGCATTATTGTTCGGCCAGTGGCCAATTACGGCATGCCTGAGCACCTCCGTATTTCCATTGGTTTGCCGGAAGAAAATCGTCGTTGTCTGGAAGCGCTGAGCCAGGTTCTTGGTCAGTCGTCGTAAGGAGTGCGTTTGTGAAAACAGTTGATACACTGCTGGTGGTTGGGTTGGGCCTGATCGGGGGATCTTTTGCAGCGGCGGTAAAGTCTGCCGGTGCGTGTCGGCAAGTGTATGGTTATGACCAGAATAAAGCCTCACTGGAAGAGGCCGAGGCGCTCGGGATCATTGATTATGGCTGCGAAAGCCTCTCCGCCGGTGTTGCCGCTGCTGATGTGATTATGCTGGCCGTGCCCATGCTGGCAATGAAGCCCGTTCTTGCGCAGCTATCTTCCTTTTTGCCCGATGGCGTTCCTGCTGAAAAAGTGATTACTGATGCCGGGTCCAGTAAAAAAGCGCTGCTGGATGCTGCCCGTGAGGTTTTTGGCAAAGTTCCCTCCTGGCTGGTACCCGGCCATCCAATTGCGGGGTCGGAAAAAAGTGGTGTTGGTGCCGCAAAAGCTACCCTGTTTCAGGCCCATGATGTCATCCTGACCCCGTTGGCAAATACCGACTCTCTGGCACTGGCAAAGGTCAGGATGCTTTGGGAGGCCTGTGGGGCAGTGGTCACCAGTATGGATCCCTGTCATCATGATGAGGTTCTGGCAAAGACCAGCCATCTTCCCCATTTCCTGGCGTTCTCACTGGTGGATACGCTGGCCGGGAATCCGGATAATCAGGATATTTTTCGCTTTGCTGCGGGCGGCTTTCGGGATTTTACCCGGATCGCTGGCAGTGATCCTATTATGTGGCATGATGTGGCGCTGGGTAATCATCAGGCGGTGCTGGAAGCGCTGGATGAATTTACCGAGGGCCTTCAGGTACTCCGGGAAGCGATTGTGCAGAAAAACAGTCAGTCGCTGCTGGGAATATTCAGTCGTGCGCAATCAGCGCGTCAGCATTTCTCTTCTCTGCTGGAGAGCAGGAAGCAGCGGGTGAAGCCATTGCCTGATTCTGTCATGACGTCTGGTTTTTCGGGCTCTGTGCTGATTGAAGGTGAAGATTCAGATAAAGACGTTATGGACACTATGAAAGAAAGTACCCAGACATTTATTGCCAGCCCGGGAGGATCTATCTCCGGTGAGTTGCGTGTTCCCGGAGATAAGTCTATCTCTCATCGTTCCATCATGCTCGGTGCCCTGGCGGAGGGGGAAACAGTGATTGAAGGGTTTCTCGAAGGCGAGGATGCCCTGGCAACCCTGAAGGCATTTCGGGATATGGGGGTTCAGATTGATGGCCCCTATCTTGGCAAGGTCACTATTCAGGGAGTTGGCATGCATGGCCTCAAGCCGCCGGAAGGGCCGCTTTATCTCGGTAATGCCGGTACTGCCATGCGCTTGATGGCAGGGTTGATGGCAGCCCAGTCTTTTGATGTTACGTTAACCGGTGATCACTCCCTGTCCGGTCGCCCCATGAATCGGGTGGTGGACCCGCTTGGCCAGATGGGTGCCACCATCGAGACCTCAGAAGGTGGTCGCCCACCACTGAAGATCAAAGGCGGTAGACGGTTGCAGGGTATTGAGTATCATCTGCCAATGGCTTCGGCCCAGGTGCAGTCCTGCCTGTTGCTGGCGGGCATGTACGCAGATGGTGAAACGGTGACGGTTGCTCCGGGTATTGTTCGTGACCACACCAACCGTATGCTGAATGGCTTTGGTTATACGGTCTCGGTCGATGGTGAGGATGGCAGCAGGGTCGCGATTAAAGGAGGGGGCAAGCTGACAGCTACCCGAATCGATGTGCCCTCCGATGTGTCTTCAGCGGCATTCTTTATGGTGGCAGCCTCAATCGCCGAGGGGTCAGAGGTTCGTCTTTGCCATGTTGGCATGAACCCGACCCGTTCTGGTGTGGTTGAGATCCTGCAGCTGATGGGGGCGGATATTACCCTTGAAAACGAGTCCGTTGTGGGTGGCGAGCCCGTGGCCGACCTGGTGGTGCGTTCCGCGCCGCTGAAGGGTATTGATATTCCTGAGCGTCTGGTGCCCATCGCCATTGATGAATTTCCGGTGCTTTTTGTTGCAGCAGCCTGTGCAGAAGGCAGAACGCTGCTCACGGGTGCCCGTGAGCTTCGGGTGAAAGAGAGTGACCGGATTCAGGCCATGGCCGATGGCTTGATTGCCCTGGGTATTGATGCACAACCATTGTCTGATGGTATGATGATCAATGGTTCCGGTAATGCTGCTTCTGAAAAGAAGGGGAAGCCTGTATTTAACGGTGGCACTATTGACAGCCATGGCGATCACCGGATTGCCATGTCATTCGCAGTAGCTGCACTGCGGGCAAAGGACGATATTCGCATTCTTGACTGTGCAAATGTGGCGACTTCATTCCCGGATTTTGCAGGCCTGGCCAATCGAGCCGGTATGCGTATTGTGGTAAAGGTAAATACCAGTGAGTGAGTCTCAGACACCAGTGACAGTGGTCACCATTGATGGTCCCAGCGGGTCTGGCAAGGGAACGATTGCAGCCCTGCTGGCCAGAGAGCTTGGCTGGAGGTTGCTGGACAGTGGGGCGTTGTATCGGTTAACCGCCCTGGCAGCGATGAATCATGGGGTTGATTTTGCCGATGAGTCATCCCTGGAGGTTTTGGCAGGCCACCTTGATGTTCAGTTCTTACCATCAGAATCAGGCGCAGGTCTGACCATCATTCTTGAAGGTGAGCGGGTGGGTGCCA
>NZ_JBLYNS010000228.1:0-4999 GCF_049310205.1 Endozoicomonas sp. ALC013
GAATGATCAGCCACTGCAGGCTGGCGTCTTCCCCAGGCCCGCCAATATCGGCAATCTCGATATTGGCCATCCAGGTCGGTATGCGGATATCTTCATAGTCTGACAGGGTCCATTCCCGGTAATTCAGCGGGTTAACGACATCCAGCACTCGCAGACTGTCTGCCTGGCCCCAGACCACCTGCTGCTTCCCCAAGCGCACCGCCGTTGGGCCCGCCACTGTGTCCCACTCCGCCTCCAGCCAGGCCTCTACCAGTTCTGCGCGACCATGACGGGTTTCCCAGGTAGGTCCGTTCAGGGACGAGTAGCTTTCAGGTCGGTCGGTGCGGGTGGTCAGGTCATCGGCCAGATCGAGACTGAACCGGGGTTTGATCAGAAAATCCGGCTGTTCCCCGGCAAGACTGATGCCCAGCACACCACTGAGCTCCGGCTCAAGAGTGGTGCGGACCTTGCTGACCCCATGCCGGTTCAGCCCGTAAGCCAGTTCCGAGCGCAGGGTGGTATCGAGGCTGATATCCGCAAAAGTGTCGGACGCCAGCACCGACCCTGGAGACAGCAGACCAACCGCCAGCCACACACCGGACCAGACACCGACGAAGCCCTTGAAGCGTTTCATTACATCCCGCCTTTTTTCAGAATGCGCCGGGTGAACAGGGCATCATCCAGCTGCACCTGGTAATTGACATTGTTGAACAGAAACCGGGACACATGACCGGTTTTATGGTTGGTGACAGTCTGCTGATGGCGGGTCCAGATACCATCAATCTGGCGGATATCTTCGGCCACATAGGTTTTCAGGTGTTTGCCTTTTTCGTCCCAGTAGTCGGTTTTGACAATAATCCAGTTGCCGGGGTGAACCAGATAACGGGTTTTGCCATAACCCAGCTCTTTAGCAATCTCTGGCGACCGGGGTGTGCCTTCAACCACCCAGGCACTGATGGCTTCGCCATCGACGGTGATATTCTCCCGGCCTGAGGTTGTGAAGGTAAAATCCTGCTCATCCACCCGGCCGGCCAGCTTGATGTCTTCATAGCTGAAGTCTGTGCCCATAAAGTAATCACCCCGGTCGGATGCCGATATCCGGCGCACCTTGCGCAGGGCGGGCAGATACAGCCACTGGTCATCGTCCCTGTGGGCCTGGGGATAGTCATAGGTGAGAAAACCGGTACCTTTGACATTTTTTGGCGACTGATAAAAGAACACTGTCCTCTTTTCCTGCCCGGCAGCCTCGCTGGCAGGAAAATACTTGCGATAGCTTTTGGTCTCGCGGGTGCGCTGTTTGCCACGACGATCAGTGAGGATCATTGTCAGATCACTGGTGGCCTGCTGGCCGTCATCCACGGCATTGACGCTGGCCACGATCTGTTCAGCCATCACCCGCCCTTCGGCTTGTTCCCGTTCCACCGCTTTTGAACTCTGAGGAGCAAACAGCAGACTGGCCAGCACCACAGAACCGGTCAGCACCATTACGCTGAACAGCGCACTCACCGGTTTGTGTGCCGGAATGTGTGCCTGTTGCCCAAAAATAAACCGGGGTTGAATCACCATCACCAGGGCAGGCAGTAAGGTCATTGCGGCCAGGAAGCTCATGGTCACAGAGAGAGCAACAATGGTGCCAAAGTAGGTGA
This sequence comes from Endozoicomonas sp. ALC013, assembly GCF_049310205.1. Classification (NCBI taxonomy): domain Bacteria; kingdom Pseudomonadati; phylum Pseudomonadota; class Gammaproteobacteria; order Oceanospirillales; family Endozoicomonadaceae; genus Endozoicomonas; species Endozoicomonas sp. ALC013. The sequence continues at coordinate 1,626 of NZ_JBLYNS010000228.1, forward strand.
GGGGGACCACTTTCGAGCTGATCAGCACACCAAAACCAAAGGCAATGGCCAGATAATTAAACAACAATGCCCGTCCTGTTGAGCCATAGATGGCTTGGAGATGATCCCGCAGACCGGACTTGGGATGGGCTTTCATCAGCACCCGAATCCGATCCAGGGTATGGATAGAGAAGTCGACACCCAGACCAATCGCCACAGAAGCAAACATCGATGTGCCGATACCCAGGTCAATGCCCAGCAGGGCCATGGCGGCGTACACCATCAGGATAGAGCTGATCACCGGCACCGTGGCCAGCAGACCAGCGACCAAGGAGCGAAACAGCAGGGCGGAGACAGCGCAGACACACAACAGCGCCAGCACCACACTCAACACATGGCTCGGGCCAAGATCCTTGATCCAGTGGTAGTTCACATTCACCCGGCCACTGAGATTGGCCGTGGCCTCTTCACTATTGAAGTGCTGCTCAATATACGACTGCAGCTGTTCAATGACCGGACGGGTAACCACAAACTCAGCAGTGTCAAGCCGCAGCCTGATATTGGCCAGACGGTAGTCGTAATCCACCTCTTCTTCAAAATCGGTGGGGTCGCCACTGGCAGAGTAAAGCAGGAAATACTGGGCAATCAGCGCTTCGTCTGTCGGCAGGGTGTAGAACGCGTCCCGGCCTTCGTTCAGGGACTTGTTCATCTGCTTGAGATAATCCACCACGGAGGTTGAACCATTCACATGGGGCAGGCTCTCGGCATAGGCCTGTAATTGCTCAATTCGTGTCAGGACTTCCAGGTTGAACACGCCTTCTTCGCGCGGGGTTTCCACCACAATATCGATGGTGTTGGTCCCCTGCAGATGGCTGTTGATGGCCTGGTCAGCCTGATAAATCTCTTCCTCGGGGTGGAAAGTGTGAATGCGATTTTCATTCACCTGCACCTTACTGGCCAGCCCGACGCCGACAATGGCCAGACCGGCAAAGACCACCAACGTTGCCCCAGGGCGCAGGGTGGCGAGATGACCCAGGGCCGCCATACCTCGGGAGAACAGATCACTGTGACCACGGCTTGCCAGTGTCACCCAGCGCTTGCTGACTTTGGGCTTGAGCAGGGTGATCAAGGCGGGCAGCACATACACGGAATACACCCAGGCGATAAAGACACCGAAAGCGGTGAACAGGCCAAAGGCTTCAAACGGTGGCATATAGGCAGCGGCGTACAGGCCAAGAAAGCCAGCCATGGTCGTCAGGGTGGTCAAGGTGACCGGGCGATACATCTCCTTGACTGCCGCTTCGATACAATCCCGGGGGCTCATCTCCGGGTTGCGGGCCTGGCATTCGTAGTAATGGCTGAAGATATGTATCGAGTCCGCCACCGCCATGCCGATCAGGATGACTGGCATGGCATTGGTGATCACATAAAACGGCACACCGTTGTAGGCCATAAAACCAAGCGTCATCAGCACCGAGGCCCCGATCACCAGATTGCCCAGCAGGGCAGGCATAAACCGGTGGAAAGCCACTGCCAGCATAATGGTGATGATCAGGCCTGCCAGGGGATTGAGACGGCTGGCATCGCGATCAATATAATGGCCGAGAAACCCCAGCACCGCGCCTTCGCCGGCAATATGCAGTGTTTGGTGTTCATCCAGGACAGCGCTGCCGGTGATGGCCGTTATCTGGTCGTAGGTCTGTTCCGCCAGGTCATCGCTGATCAGCTCCGCCACAATCACCGTCATCGCCTGGTCGTCTGATACCAGCATGCCGTCGTAGAGTGGGAAGTCGTTAATCGCTGCGCGGATGGCTTCGGGAGTCTGCACCAGATCATAGAAGGGAGATACATCCATCCCATCGTCCGTCCCGACAATATTATTTTCCGTCGCCAGGCTGATAGTGCGATCGGCATTGATATTGTCCAGGCTGTCGATCTGTGTGGTTAAGGTTTCAACCAGTGTGAGCGTCTCGGGCCGGTAAACACCCCGGGACGAGTTATCCTGAATGGCTATCACCAGGGGATCACTGAGGCCGAAGATCTCCCGTACCTTGTTTTTGTAAACCAGTGCCGGGTTATCCGCCGCTAGGAAAGCGTCTGCACGGGTATCCTTGTAGAGCTGTTTCAGACCACTGGCCAAGGCCGCCATCAGCAGCAATCCCAGTATCAGTATCTTCCAGGGGTGGTGAACCCCCAACAATTTAAGCGATCCCCTCAACGGTCGTTTCATGCCTCACTCCTTGATGTTTTCTTATTCTCATATGTATGTATATACATGTATTTTATGAAATTTTTTTACATGGCCATAATCGCTTCAGCGACCTGGATCAGTTGCTGGCTGTTTTTGTCGCCCAGTCGCCTGGACACATCCTGCTGTGCTTCCTTCCAACGGGTTCGTGCTTGCTTAAAGATGTTTTTGCCTTCTTCGGTCAGGGAGACCATGGAGATGCGACGATCGGCCTCGCCCTGGGTCGTTTGAATATAACCGGCTTTCTGCAGCAGTTTGAGATTACGGGTGAGGGTAGTTTGCTGCAAAACCAGAACCGCCTGCAGATCTTTCTGGGCAGTGCTCTTCATATACCAGAGCGAACGAAGGATAGAGAACTGGGCAATAGTCAGGCCCAGATCACGCAGGTAGTCATCATAATGACTGGTAAGAACCCTGTTGGCCTGACGTAAGCGCAGATTAAAGCAGGGCTCAATCCCACCGTAGGGCTGACGATTGCGTGAAGATCTTGCCATAACTCAGGCCTTAGTATTTAATTTTTATTATATGTACATAAATATATTTTGTGCAACTACCCAAATATCCAGTTCTTGGGGTTTGGCCATAGAGTCGTAAGAGGCGGTTCCGTTGCAAACTGATAGTGATCTCAGAACCTGCTATTTTGTATTCAGTCATAGTAGTTTAGTTGGGTCTTCCACCATGAATTTTTCCGGTCGTCACTATCCCAAAGATCTCATTCTCCATGCTGTCCGCTGGTACCTGCGTTATAACCTGAGTTACCGGGACTTAGAGGAGATATTGGAGGAACGTGGCGTGGATATTGATCATACCACTCCCTACCGTAGGGTTCAGGAATGTGCTCCACAACTGGGGCCTCAGCCAGCAAAAACAATAAATATAAAGCAGAATCTGTGTAATTATGCCAAAAACAGCCTGCAGCAATTCCCGCAAAAAATAGAAAAATGAAGATTTTCCCTTAATTGTTTTATTGATTTTTTAGACACAAATGGTTCATTGACGTCCAGTTTTTGGAGGTCTTCAGAGAGAATCTCCTGTTCTGCAAGAGCCATGAGGTTATGCAGTTCATTTTCGTAATCCTCCCAGTGGAGCTCATGGCGTGACTGGCGAAGAAGAGATAACCGATGTTGCAGCATCTCGATTGCAGGGT
>NZ_JBLYNS010000229.1:0-4902 GCF_049310205.1 Endozoicomonas sp. ALC013
AACAGTCAGTAATCGCCTTCCTCCCATCATGACTCAAGTAAACTTTTTTGCAAAATGAACTTCTGAACTGCACAGTAGTCTGCTTTTTATATTTTCATGCATTAATGAAATATAATTATGGATAGAAGTTCTGCCGGTATCAGTGATAAACACTCAAGACCAGGTAATGATTACAACCAACCGGATGACTCTGCCCCTTCTTCAAGACGTGGGCGATATAGAAATGCCATAGTCAGGCGGCGTGATAGTCACCCCCGCCCTACCCCGAGATATAATGAATTTCACCATTCTTCTGGCACACGCCCTTCTCAATATTTAATGCACCGTTCAGTCAACTCTGCTCAAGATTTTAATGCCCTCATCCAACAGGAAATAATGGATGATCTGGTGAGTAAATCGGATCGTTTAGGTCATCGCTATGATGGGAGAGATCACGGCCTATATGCCAGTTTAATTAAAAAATACTCATCAGCTGCTAAAAGACCGTTAAATCGAACAGAACAAAGACAGCTGATGCGTTTGCTACAAAATTTCACAGCAACACGGAGCTGGAATTGGCGAAGCCTGACGACAACATTTCACTCATTGACTTCAGCAGGTGTTTTTACCCCTCATAAACCCATTGATGAGCGTGTCAAGCGTACTCAAGCTGCCTTATTGTCAAGGCTACTGGATGCAATAAGATTCAAGTGCAACAAAAAAGCTGAAGCATGGGATATGGATGCCCAGGGAATCGCCAACCTGCTGTGGGCCATGACGAAACTGGTGGACAACGGGCAGGAGCAGACACCAGAATTCAACAAGGCCATGGCCGCGCTGTTGCCCCACGTGAACGCACAGAAAGCTCACTTTAAACCACAGGAAGTCACCAACCTGGTGTGGGCCATGGCGAAACTGCTGGACAACGGGCAGAAGCTTACAGCAGAGCTTAACGAGGCCGTGGCCGCCCTGTTGCCCCTCGTGCAAGCACAGAAAAACCAACTTAATGCCCAGGGCATTGCCAACCTGCTGTGGGCCATGGCGAAAATGGTAGACAACAGGCAGGACCGGATACCAGGACTCAAAGAGACCGTGGCCGCGCTGTTGCCCCATGTGAACGCACAGAAAGACCAATTTATTCCTCAGGCTATCACCAACCTGCTATGGGCCATGGCGAAACTGGTGGACATCGGGCTGGAGCGGACACCAGAGCTCAACGAGACCGCGGCCGCGCTGTTGCCCCGCGTGAATGCACAGAGAGACCAATTTATTCCTCAGTATATCGCCAACCTGCTGTGGGCCATGGCTAAACTGGTGGACAATGGGCAGGCGCGGACACCAGAACTCAAAGAGGCCGTGGCGGCGTTGTTGCCCCACGTTAAGGCACAAAAAGACCAATTTATTCCTCAGCATATCGCCAACCTGCTGTGTGCCATGGCGAAACTGGTGGATAGCGGCCAAGAGTGGACACCAGAGTTCAAAGAGGTCGTGGCCGCGCTGTTGCCCCGCGTGAACGCACAGAAAAACCAATTTAATGCCCAAGAAATCGCCAACCTGATGTGGGCCATGGCGAAACTGGTGGACAACGGGCAGGAGCCGACACCAGAGCTCAAAAGGGCCCTGGCCGCGCTTTTGCCCCACGTGAACGCACAGAAAGCTCACTTGAAACCACAGGAAATCACCAATCTGCTGTGGGCCATGGCAAAACTGGTGGATAACGGGCAGGAGCAGATACCAGAGCTCAACGTGGCCGTGGCCGTGTTGCTGCCCCATGTGAACGCACAGAAAGAACAATTTATTCCTCAGGGAATCGCCAACCTGCTGTGGGCCATGGCGAAACTGGTGGACAACGGGCTGGAGAAAACACCAGAGCTCAAAGATGCTGTGGCCGCGCTGTTGCCCCACGTAAATGCACAGAAAGCTCACTTTAAACCACAGGAAATCACTAACCTGCTGTGGGCCATGGCAAAACTGGTGGACAACAGGTACGAGCAGACACCAGAGTTCAACGAAGCGGTGAATGTGCTGTTGACCTGCGTGAACACACAGAAAGACCAATTTAATGCCCAGTGTGTCACCAACCTGCTGTGGGCCATGGCGAAACTGGTGGACAACGGGCAGGAACAGTCAGCAGAGCTCAAAGAAGCCGTGGCCGTGCTGTTGCCCCTCGTGAACGCACAGAAAGACCAATTTATTCCTCAGGGTATCGCCAACCTGCTTTGGGCCATGGCGAAACTTGGTGAACTCGTTGAGCTGAGCGTGGTTACCTCTACGTTCGAATCGCTTGTCTATCGCATCAGTGACAACGCTCAACTCTCTCAGCAAGCGATATCGATGTCTCTCTGGGCAGTAATGGTATGCTGTGCCAGGTTGTTTCTAGACTCCAATGCCAATAAAAATAAAGTGTTTGAAAAACACATGGATGACCTGTTCATTCGTCTGGAAAATACATCGCCAGATAATGAAGAGGATCAATCCATCATGATCATGGCTGCAAGTTGGCTTGGCAGAACCTGTTCGGCCGTCCTCCAATACCAGACAATCATTTCAAAAAACCAAGCCGACTTCCGTGATCAACTCAAATCATCTATTCCAGCTTTGAAGATCGAAGAAGAAAAGAGGCTGAACTCATTACCTCCGGTTGACCTGCTACTGCCAGATCACAACGTGGTGATTGAAGCTCAGGGACCGTCTCATTACGTGGGTGGTGATTTCAACACCAGGAACGGTTCGACTCTGCTTAAAATTGCACTGCTGCAAAAAGCAGGATTTGAGGTCATTGAAATCCCGGCTAACCAGCTTTTGAGCAACGATTTAATGAAACCATATATTGATCAAATAAAGACCAGGATAGGCACCCCGCCACAGGAGCATGGCTCTGTATCACTTAAAAGAAGGTGGACAGGTGCTGCATACATTACTGGTGAAGGACATTTAGCAGAGCAAACCAACCCGGCAAAGAGGAAGAAAACAAACAGTCAGTAATCGCCTTCCTCCCATCATGACTCAAGTAAACTTTTCCGCACAATGAACTTCTGAGCAGAACAGCAGTCTGCTTTTTATATTTTCATGAATTAATGAAATATAATTATGGATAGAAGTTCTGCTGGTATCAGTGGCAAATACACAACATCAAATAACGGTTACACCCAACCAAATGGCCATGCCCCTTCTTCAAGGCGTGGACGATACCGACATGCCACAGTCAGACAATGGAATCATCCCCCCCGCACGGCACCGCGTCGCAATCAATTTTACCATTCTTCTGACACACGATCTTCTCAACATCTACTGCGCCGTTCAGTCAACTCTGCTCAAAATTTTCATACCCTCATCAAACCGGAAATAATGGCTGGTCTGGTGAGTAAATCGGAACGTTTCGGTCATCGCTATGATGGGAGAAATCACGGTCAGTATGCCAGTTCAATCAAAAGATACTCATCAGCTGCTCAAAGACCGTTAAATCGAACAGAACAAAGCCAGCTGATGCGCTTGCTGCAAAATTTTACCGTAACACGGAGCTGGAATTGGCGAAGCCTGACGACAACACTTCACTCATTTACTTCAGCGGGTGTTTTTACCCCTCATAAACCCATGGATGAGCGTGTTCAACTCACTCAAGTTGCCTTATTGTCGACCCTACTTGATGCAATAATATTTAACAGCAACCAAAAACCGGAAGCCCGTGATATTGGTGCTCAGGAAATCGCTAACCTGCTGTGGGCCATGGCGAAACTGGTGGACAACGGGCAGGAGCGGACGCCAGAGTTCAACGAGGCCGTGGCCGTGTTGTTGCCCCATGTGAACGCACAGAAAAAACAATTTATTCCTCAGGGGATCTCCAACCTGCTTTGGGCCATGGCAAAACTCGTGGACAACGGGCAGGAGCGGACACCAGGGCTCAAAGAGGCTGTGGCCACCCTGCTGCCCCTACTAAATGCCAAGAGAGACCAATTTAAGGCCCAGGGTATTGCCAACATGCTGTGGGCCATGGCGAAACTGATGGACAACGATCAAAAGTGGGTACCAGGGCTCAAAGAGACTGTGGCCGTGTTGTTGCCCCACGTGAACGCACAGAAAAACCAATTTAATGCCCAGGAAATCGCCAACCTGCTGTGGGCCATGGCGAAACTGGTGGACAAAGGGCAGGAGCGGACACCTGAACTCAACGTGGCCGTGGCCGCGCTGTTGCCCCACATGAACGTACAAAAAGCGAACTTTAAACCACAGGCTATCGTCAACCTGCTGTGGGCCATGGCCAAACTGGTGGACAGCGGGCAGGAGCAGACACCAGAGTTCAACAAAGCCATGGGCGCGCTGTTGCCCCTGGTGAACGCAAAGAAAGACCAGTTTATTCCTCAGCATATCGTCAACCTGCTGTGGGCCATGGCAAAACTGGAGGACAACGGGCTGGTGCGGACACCAGAGTTCAACGAGGCTGTGGTCGCGCTGCTGCCCCTCGTAAACGCACAGAAAGACCAGCTTAGTCCTCAGCATATCGCCAACCTGCTGTGGGCCATGGCAAAACTGGAGGACAACGGGCAGGAGCGGACACCAGGTCTCAGCGAGACCCTGGCCCTGCTGTTGCCCCACGTGAACGCACAGAAAGCTGACTTTAAACCTCAGGAAATCACCAACCTGCTGTGGGCCATGGCGAAACTGGTGGACAACGGGCAGGACCAGACGCCAGAGTTCAAGGAAGCCGTAGCTGCGCTGTTGCCCTGCGTGACTGTACTAAAAGCCAACTTTACTCCACAGCATATCGCTAACCTGCTGTGGGCCATGGCGAAACTGGTAGATAACGGGCAGGAGCAAACACCAGGGTTGAAAAAGGCCGTGGCCGCGCTGTTGCCCCACGCAAATGCACAGAAAGACCAATTTACTGCCCAGGGCATCGCCAACCTGCTACTGGCCATGGCGAAA
>NZ_JBLYNS010000230.1:0-4893 GCF_049310205.1 Endozoicomonas sp. ALC013
CCTGACCACCTGGCAACAGCAAACCGGTAAAGGCTTTCAGCATCTCAATGGGACACCGGACCAGTTTAACCAGTTTGTGCAGGCCTTTAACCGCGCCTGGCGTCTGGGTGAGGTATTAGTGGTCAGTGAGCTCAATATCATTCCTTCCGGGCTATTGGAAGAGTTTCTCAATGACCGCCTGCCGCTGCCTCACAAGGCCGGGTTCAAATTGATTGGTACTGTTAATCCACCCACCTATCCCGGACGGACGGCATTCCCGCCGTCATTGACCAGTCGCTTTACCGGCGTTCATATCCACTATGATACCCTGGATGACTACCGGCTCAGGCTGCAAGCCATGGGGGTATCTGAGGATCTGAGTCGGTGGCTGACCGATTGCGCCAGTGCCCTCAATAATCATTTCCGACAGCAACGCATTCCCCTTGAACTGACGTTGTCGCAGCTGCTCCGTGCGGCCGATGAATTGGGCAAAATCGCCATGGACCAGTGGACTAAACATCTATCACTGAAGTGGTGGCCTTATATGAAGTACTGTGAATACAGCTTTCAGTGGCCTTATACTCATGGAAAGGGATCTTCCAGAGGTCCTGACACTCATTCACCGGAGATTTTCAGCCTGGGCTCGCCCCCTGGTGTATCCAGAAACTTTCAGGTTACCCGGTTTTTTCCCGGTAAATGGAGTCCCGATCTGTATCGACTGGAGCTGTATACAGCCGATGTGAACACTGATAAGCAGTTAGTTCAAAGCCGGTTGCCTATACACCCCGTGGAGCAGAGCAATCTTTTGCCCCTGTTAACCGGGCGAACCTATCTGAAAACCGGCGAAACCCCCGGGCGCATGACACTGAAACCGGGCAGCAATTGGCAACGATTGCCATCGCTGACCCCCAACGACGTGTTGACCGGTCTGAGATCCATTCCGAAACAGACGCAGCTGGCACGGGATAAGAGCACCGACCAATACTTTCTTCGTTCCGGACTCACGAAACCGGTGACGGTGGATTTTATTATTAAGCCCGACCTGACTTATTTTCAGCCGTTAACGGCTGATGATCCCATCAACACACAGCCCCTGCGTTGCCCGCCCCTGATCAAAGTACATCTGGATCAGGAGGTGTTCAGCGAATACCCGGCTCCGGGGTACCGGAAGTTGCGGGAAATAGGGCAGATAGAGAATTTGTCCGAACGGCTACTGGCCCTTGTCGATTGGTTCAGGGCATTTTCTTACGATCGTCCTTTTGACGAAACCGGCATCAGCCTGGTTAAGCAACTGTTGCAGGAACAACAGGGAACCTGCCGCCATCGTGGGTTTCTGTTTCAATTACTCTGTCTTTACTGGGGTATTGAAGCCCGTATAGTAAATTCGGGCTCACATGCTTTCGTTGAGGTCAGATCCTGCAATGGGTGGCGACTTTGTGATTTAGGGGGCGCTGGCAGCTCCACTTACAGTTATTCATCAGAGCCGGAATGGCACAATATTTTCAAGTCAGCGCCAGTGGGCCCCGTCAATTCGCGTTACGCTCAGGACGGAGCCGCTGATGGCTGGAACGGGATATCGTCACTGGCCACTTCTTTGCTCAAGCAACACAAGTGTACTCAATCTGAATTACCCCAAGAGGCGATAAAACAAATCCAGGACACCTTTCTGGAAACGTTCCGGAAAAATTTCCGCCCTATCCCCATAGGCAGGGAGTTATCATCAAGTCGATCTAAACCAGTATCGCCAGGTTGCAAATCTCATAACGGTATCTTTGCATTTCAGATTGTCGTCCATTGGGTACCGGAACAGTATTTGTTGGCGGCCCGACATGCCATTGAGCATTTTTCCACCCTGGCCCCCCCGGAAAAAAAAGCCATTATCGACTGGAGCCACTGTATGCTCATCTGGTCAACCCAATTTACGTCTCCCCTAAAGCATCCTTTCTGTGAGTGGTCGGAGTTTGCCTGGCAACTGTATTTGCAAAGCCCGAATGATTTTCCCGTCCTGCCTGTTCAAAGCCTGCAGACCATTATCCGGTTCAATTTTGATCATAATGGCATGGCTCAACGAATAAGCCAGCGCCTGTTCCAGGTTGAGTCCATCGATAAAGTCTATCTGAAAAATGTCCGCGACAGTCCGGAGGTCGGCAATTTTCCCCTGCTGTGCTCCGGGAAACAATTGCCACAGGTGGCGGCTACCGAAGTTTATTGGAGTCATGCCTCCCGGGGCAAACCGGATATTGCCCGACTGATCCGTGGTCAGCCCTGTTTCCCGGAAAAATCAACCTATTACCAGGAAACCAATACCCTGATAGTGGCCGCCCAGTTTTTGATCGAAAGGGCGTGGGACACTCTCCGGCAAAGCACCAACAAACTGACCGGCTCAGCCTTTCTTAAGGAACTCCCTGTGCCCCAGATCATGAGTACCCTTGATGATCACATCGATGATGCAGAAAATAACCGGCAGTTAATTCGTCTGATCGGCGATCAACGCTCTGCTGACATATATACCCCGGTAATATGTGAAGACCTGAAAAGATTCCGGGTCTTGATCGTTGGCAATTTCCGCGACCGGGTAACCATCTTTGAAAGTGCGGCAGGGCAAAATTTCAACCTGATCGGCAGTGGGATTTTTACTCCGGGTATTGCCCTGGATTGTGAGGATTCGCTGGGAACCATAAAACGCTTGATCAATGAACATGACGCAACCATTTTAAGCAGATATTAAAATTCCTTCTCTCCGGAAATTTAACGAGATTAAAAATGAATCCTTGTTTTACTAACGAGCAATCTACTAAAAGACCAAAGTTGACTCATGACAGTGTAATGTGTCCAAGTACCGATAAGGCGAACTCTGAAACTTCCGCTCATTCATTGCATTTTTCCGGGATACCTTTGAACAAACTCGGTGATATCTCTACTCATCTGAGCTGTGGTGAAATTCAGGAGTTGCAAAAAGAGTGTGGGCAGATCCATCTGTCGGCGGTTACCTCCCGTGACATTAAGGAAAACTGGCCTTTTAAATACCTGTATACCAGACCTGATAAAGCTGAAACCAGGCAGAACGATCCACTCATCACTCACCAACCGGTATTCTCTGAGGAGATACGTCAGATGATTGAATGCCGCGAGTTTAAACTTGAGCGAAAAGGGGTTGCTCATTTTTTTGATGGTCAGAACATAAAAGCGATGTTCAGCCCCTCGGAACGCCATGTCCTGTTCCAGGACTTCCATGTAGTCCGCGGCTGGAGTTGTGATGACAATGGTGACTGGCGGGAGGACGTTGTACTAGGGGTCAAACCAGATAAAACCGCCATCTTCAGCACTTCCGGGCACTATGCGATGGCAGCAGCAGAAGGGGTGTGCAAAGTCTGGAGCTTTGACAGTGGGACCAACTGGCTGGAACAGTTTGAGACCCACAATATCGGCAGGATTAAGAATGTTCAATTTTCCCCCATAGAGCGGGCACTGGCCATCACCAGCAGTGACCATAACGGCCTTGATGCATTGATGATCTGCGTTCGCCATGGCGATAGAGGCTGGATACCGGGATACATGAACAATGGGTTTGAGAATTTGTCTTTTCAATTCAGTCCTTCCGGTAATGATCTACTGATCACTTTCAAACGTGGTGCTGAAATTATGAGCATTGACTACGACGGCCAGGTCAGATGCCAATATTCATATCCGACCAGCGACATGGACGTGAATGCTACCTTCAGTCCGACTGGAGATTGTGCTGTTATCCTCACCAAAACGGTGGGTTCAGATGAAAACACACTGACAATCATTGGCCCTGTAGACGACAAGTGGCAAGAGTTGGGATCCCTCAACATGACAATTCATGATGTCAAATTCAGTAACTCAGCACGGCATCTGATGATCCACACCATAGACCATAAAATCAGACTATGGAGTGTGAATGACCAGGGCCGCTATGTTCAAAAGAAAGAAATTACTGATCAGCCGTCACTTACGGCTACGCAATTCAGTGCATCAGAAGACATCTTCCTGACTCACAATTCTGATAATGGCGTTGTCCAAATCCTGAACTATAACCGTTCGGGCCAATGGGTAATTTCACATAAAAATACTTATTATTTGTCGCGGCAAGCCTGTTTCAGCGATGACCCGGCATCCAACTGTATTATGATCAGGGAGGATAATGATGTTCATGTCGTGCATGTTAGCAACGAAGGCCGTTGCCAATTTAAAAAAATCCATTCAGAAGAGAAAATTGATGAGGCAAGCATCAGCCCATCAGGACGCTATGTTCTGACCACTCATGGTGGCCGTGATGGGCTCATAGCCAGGCTCTGGAGTTTTGACAGCGAGGGTAATTCGTTTGCCAAAACCAGGATTAACCGTCCTGCATCGGTCAACAACGGTTTCAAAGTCAATAAAGCCATATTCAGCGCTTCGGAGCAGTTGCTCCGGCTTTACGGCGGTGGTGGTTTTTTTTCTCTGAATACCATTATCTTTTGGGGGTGTGATAATAACGGCTCATGGACCGAGAGAGGCGTTGTGGACAATGCTGTCTGTGACCCATTGACCGATGAACCTGTCCACAGTCACACAATGCTCCAGATATTGGCTGGCGACGAGGAACAGGACGGAGACTTTAAAATCTTCGGCTACGACCGTGATGGCAATTGGTGCCAAAAGGCAAAAAGAAACCATGGTACAACATTCTCTTCAGGCAGTTTCAGCCCCTCGGGACGAATGCTGTTGACCTGTGGTGACAACAGCGCCAGCATCTGGCAGATCAACCCGGAGAAACAAGTATAAGCAGTCAGTGCCAAAGGGCTGCGCTGGCTTTTTTGCACGCAGCTCTCTGTTTTTTTATGCCTGAAAAACATCATCGGTATTGCCGCATAAGTAGTTGGCCAAATGGAATCGGATATTTCTGGCTAG
>NZ_JBLYNS010000231.1:0-4849 GCF_049310205.1 Endozoicomonas sp. ALC013
TTGCAGAGCCGGATTTCAGGCGACCGCGCTCGCTGTACACGATGCACAACTCTTGTTAGCCATTGAAGACAGTACCACTCTCAGCTACAAACATTCCATCAGGTCAGACTGGGCGATATAGTGAACCAAAAAATAGCAATGCCAGAGGCATTTGGGCTCACTCAGTGTTGCTTCTGGATGCTGATACTGAGCGAACAATGGGGCTGATTGATCAGCAACGCTGGATTAGAGACGACGGGGAGCGCGGCAAGCGGAACACTCGCAAGCAGCGACCTTACGAAGAAAAAAGAAAGTTTTAAGTGGCAGCAGTCCTCTGAAAGCATTGAGCACAGGCTGGGTGCCCAAATGACCAGGGTAGTTAGTGTCTGCGATCGTGAAGCCGATGTTTATGAATATATCCAGTACAAGACCACTCACAGTCAAAGGTTTGTTGTCAGAGCAACACAAAACCGAATTTTAATTGGTGATAACCAACTTCTTTTTGATGCTTTGGCTGAAGAACCAACCTTGGGTGACTCTAAACGAACAGGCGTTCCCGGATGGTTAGTTGTTTGGGATGGCTGGGCGAAACTGCAAGACCGTCTCCACACTTACCGGATGACAAAGGGTGTAGAGATCTGACTAAGAGACAGCCCTTCGACCAGGAACCGTTTTCACATTCCAACAAAATGAACTTCTGCACAGAACCGCAGTCTGCTTTTAATATTTCCATGAATTAATGAAATATAATTATGCATAGAACATCTGCTGGTATCAGTGGAAGATACGCAAGACCAGGTAGTGATGACAACCAGCCGGATAACCATACCGCTTCTGCAAGGCGTGGACGATATAGACAGTTTACAGTCAGACATCGGGATAATCCCCCCCGCCCTGCCTCGGGGCACAATGAATTTTACCATTCTCCTGGTGCATTCCCTCCTCAAAATCTACAGCGCCGTTCGGTAAACCTTGCTCAAGATTTTAATGCGCTCATCAAACAGGAAATAATGGATGGCCTGGTGAGTAAATCTTATCGTTTCGGTGATCACTATGATGGGAGAAATCACGGGCAATATGCCAGCTCAATAAAAAAATACACGTTAGCTACTAAAAGACCGTTAAATCGAGCGGAACAAATCCAACTGATGCATTTGCTGCAAAATTTCACAGCAACGTGGAAATGGAATTGGCGAAGCCTGACGACAACACTGCACTCATTTACTTCAGCGGGTGTTTTTACCCCTCATAACCCCATAGATGAGCGTGTTAAGCATACTCAAGTTGCCTTATTGTCAACACTGCTTGATGCAATAATATTCAAGTGCAACCAAAAAGCTGAAGCCAGCTATATTGGTGCCCAGGGTGTCGCCAACCTGCTGTGGGCCATGGCGAAACTGGTAGACAGCGGGCAGGAACGAAAACCAGGGCTCAACGAGGCTGTGGCCGCACTGTTGCCCCACATGAACGCACAGAAGGACCAATTTATTCCTCAACATATTGCCAACCTGCTGTGGGCCATGGCGAAACTGGTGGACAACGGGCAGGAACAGACGCCAGAACTCAATGAGGCCGTGGCCAGCTTATTGGCCGATGTGAACGCACAGAAAGGTAACTTTAAACCACAGGAAATCGCCAACCTGCTCTGGGCCATGGCGAAACTGGTGGACAACGGGCAGGAGCAAACACCGATGCTCAGCAGAGCCGAGGCCGTACTCTTGCCCCATGTGAGCGCACAGAAGGCTAACTTTAAACCACAGGGTATCGCCAACCTGCTGTGGGCCATGGCGAAACTGGTGGACAACAGGCAAAAGCGAACACCAGAGCGCAACGATGCGGTGGCTGCGCTGTTGCCCCACGTGAGCGCACAGACAGCAAACTTTAAACCACAGGGTATCGCCAACCTGCTGTGGGCCCTGGCGAAACTGGTGGACAACGGGCAAGAGCAGACACCGGAGCTAAACAAGGCCGTGGTCGCGCTGTTGCCCCACGTAAATACACATAAAGACCAATTTAATGCCCGGGGAATCGCCAACCTGCTGTGGGCCATGGCGAAACTGGTTGATAAGGGGCTGGAGCGGACACCACAGCTCAAAGAGGCCGTTGCCACGCTGTTGCCCTTCGTGAATGCACAGAAAGCTCACTTTAAAGCACAGGAAATCGCCAACCTGCTTTGGGCCACGGCGAAACTGGTTGATAAGGAGCTTGAGCGAACACCACAGTTCAAACAGGCCGTGGCCACGCTGTTGCCCTTCGTGAACGCACAGAAAGCTAACTTTAAACCACAGGAAATCGCCAACCTGCTATGGGCCATGGCAAAACTGGTGGACAACGGGCTGGAGTGGACACCACAACTCAAAGAGGCCGTGGCCGTGCTGTTAGTGAACCCAGAGAAAGCTAACTTAAAACCACAGGAAATCGCCAACATGCTGTGGGCCATGGCGAAACTACTGGACAACGGGCAGGAGCAGACACCAGGGCTCAAAGAGGCCGTGGCCGCGCTGTTGCCCCTCGTGAACGCACAGAAAGACCAATTTATTCCTCTGCATATCGCCAACCTGCTGTGGGCCATGGCGAAACTGGTGGATAGCGGGCAAGAGCGGACACCAGAGTTTAACGAGGCCGTGGCTGCGCTGTTGCAACACGTGAACGTACAGAAAGACCTATTTAATGCCCAGAATATCGCCAACCTGCTGTGGGCCATGGCGAAGCTGGTGGACAACCGGGTGGACAACGGGAAGTGGATACCAGAACTCAACAAGGCCTTGGCCGCGCTGTTGCCTCACGTGAATGCACAGAAAGATCAGTTCATTCCTCAGCATATCGCCAACCTTGTGTGGGCCATAGCGAAACTGGTGGACAACGGGGAGTGGACATCAGAGTTCAACGAGGCCGTGGCCGCGCTGTTGCGCCACGTGAACGCACACAAAGCTAACTTTAAACCAAAGGAAATCGCCAATCTGCTGTGGGCCACGGCGAAACTGGGTGAGTCCGTTGAGCTGAACATGGTTACCTCTATGTTTGAATCGCTTGTTTACCGAATCAGTGAAAACCCTCAGCTCTCACAGCAAGAAATATTGATTTCTCTCTGGGGAGTGATGGTTTGCTGTGCCAGATTGTCTCTGGATTCCAATAACAATAACTGGTTTGAAAAGCACATGGATGACCTGTTTACACGTGTGGTAAATACATCCTCAGACAATGAAGAGGATCAACGCATCATTGCCATGGCCGCCAGTTGGCTTGGGAGAGCGTGCCCGGTCATCCCCCATTACCAGACTACTATGTCAAAACGTCAATCCGAGGTTCGCGATCAACTCCAATCAGGCTTTCCCTCTTTGCAGATTGAAGAAGAAAAGAGTCTGAACTCACTGCCTCCGGTTGACCTGCTACTGCCGGATCACAACATTGTGATTGAAGTTCAGGGGCCCTCTCATTACGTGGGTGGTGATTTCAAAACCAGGAATGGTTCGACTCTGCTGAAAATCGCACTGTTGCAAAAAGCAGGATTTGAGGTCATTGAAATTCCGGTTAACAGTGTTTGGAATCAGGATTTAATGAAACCATACATTGATCAAATAAAGACCAGGACAGGCATCCCGCCACAGGGGCATGGCTCTGTATCACTCAAAAGAAGGTGGGCAGATGCGGCACGCATTACTGCTGATAAAGGCAGGCAACCCTCAAATCATGGTTACTTAACCGCCGAAGAACAA
Organism: Endozoicomonas sp. ALC013; assembly: GCF_049310205.1. Lineage (NCBI taxonomy): Bacteria > Pseudomonadati > Pseudomonadota > Gammaproteobacteria > Oceanospirillales > Endozoicomonadaceae > Endozoicomonas > Endozoicomonas sp. ALC013. The sequence goes on from NZ_JBLYNS010000231.1 coordinate 3,696, forward strand.
ACCGGCAAACCAGCCAAGAGGAAGAAAAAAAAGCCAGTAATCCCTTCCCTTCGACCCTGGAACCGTTTTCACATTCCAGGAAAGTTCTACCAGCGTTGAAGACCTGTTACCCCTGAATTTCGTCCCGGATGCGTTGAAGATAACGGATGGTTGGCATCAGGAGCAGATGAGTTTCTCCCACTGCTTACATTGATCAACATTCCAGCAAAATGAACTTCTGAACAGAACCGCAGTCTGCTTTTTATATTCTCATGAATTAATGAAATACAGTTATGGATAGAAGCTCTGCTGGTATCAGTAGTCAATACGCAAGATCAGGCAATGATGACAACCAACCGAATGGCCAGGCGTCTTCTTCACGGCGTGGACGATATAGATATGCCACAGTCAGGCAATGGGATAACCCCTCCCGCACTGTCCCCGGGCGTAATGAATTTTACCATTCTTCTTTCACACGCTCTTCTCAACATCTACAGAACCGCTCAGTAAACCCTGCTCAGGATTTTAATGCGCTCATCAAACAGGAAATAATGGATGACCTGGTGAGTAAATCTTATCGTTTCGGTCATCGCTATGATGGGAGAGATCACGGTCTGTATGCCAGTTCAATTAAAAAATACACGTCAGCTGCTAAAAGACCGTTAAATCGAGCGGAACAAAGCCAGCTGCTGCGCTTGCTGCAAAATTTTACCGCAACACGGAGTTGGAATTGGCGAAGCCTGACGACAACACTTCATTCATTGACTTCAGCGGGTGTTTTTACCCCTCATAACCCCATGGATGAGCGTGTAAAGCTTACTCAAGCTAACTTATTGTCAACGCTACTGGATGCAATAATATTTATCTGCAACCAAAAACCTGAAGCCAGGGACATTGATGCCCAGGGAGTCGTCAACCTGCTGTGGGCCATGGCAAAACTGGTGGACAACGGGCAGAAGCGAACACAAGAGCTCAACGAGGCCGTGGCCGCGCTGTTGTTCCACGTGAACACACAGCAAGACCTATTTAATTCTCAGGGTATCGCCAACCTGCTGTGGGCCATGGCAAAACTGGTGGACAAGGGGCAGGAGCGAACACAAGAGCTCAACGAGGCCGTGGCCAGACTATTACCCGACGTGAACGCACAAAAAGCTAACTTTAAACCACAGGAAATT
>NZ_JBLYNS010000232.1:0-4817 GCF_049310205.1 Endozoicomonas sp. ALC013
GCGCTGTGTTTCCCGGGCGTACTGCAGCAGACAGCCAGCCGCTTCAATAGCCAGTGTTAAGTGGCTGCAGCCAAAGCCATCAAGGCTTTGCGTCTGGAACTGTCGGGTTAATTGCTCAACAGCACTCTCATGGTCAAAGTCCCACGGGGGGCGTTTGCTGGAACCGGGGCGACGCAGTAATATCTCAGGCCAGTTGCGGTCATCATTCAGCAATACTTCGGCCGGGCTCAGGCGCTCAACTTCAGAAAGCAGTGCCTCTTCACTGGTCACTTCAAGCACATTGAACCGACCACTGCTGATATCGAGAAATGCCAGCCCATAGCGGTTTTCCCGCTGGTTGACCGCCATCAGCAGATTATCCTGACGCTCATCCAGCAAAGCCTCATCACTGACGGTACCAGGGGTCAGAATACGAACCACCTTACGCTCCACCGGCCCTTTGCTGGTGGCCGGATCACCAATCTGCTCGGCAATGGCAACGGACTGACGCAACCGGATCAACCTGGCCAGATAACCCTCCACCGCATGGTATGGAATACCCGCCATGGGGATGGGTTCGCCACCGGATTGCCCTCGTTTGGTCAGGGTAATGTCCAGCAGGTGGGCAGCCTTTTTGGCGTCGTCATAAAACAGCTCGTAGAAATCACCCATCCGGTAAAACACCAGGTGATCCCTGTGCTGCTGTTTGATGCGCAAATACTGCTGCATCATCGGAGTGTGGTTGGAGAGGTCTGTATTATTCATTCAATTCGGTAGTTCAGGTGGTGGTGTCTGATTCTTGGGGCAGTCCAGATCCGATTAACCTCACTCTGGCTCTCGGTTTTCATCCAGCTGCCATAGCGTTTAACCAGCATCGAGTAATCCGTGTGCCCCATCTGATCGGCAATAAATGCAATGTTAACATGCGGGTAGTTTGCCAGCAGGCAAAAGTATCACTGGTTTGACAAATTGTTTTGTATGACCGAACCAGTAATGCAATGCCGTTTCGCGCCAGTTTATTCCTTGCCAAAATCGGCAGCATATCAAATGTGCAAGATTTTTTGTTGATTAACCTTAAGTAAACTCTATATTTACTTTAAGTTAGGTTGTAGTAGAATAATACAATGTTCAAGGTGGTTTACTCAAAGCAGGCCGTTAAAGTTCTGAGGAAAACTTCAGAGCTTGACCGGTTGAGGATTCAAAAGGCCATCAACAAGCTTCCAGACGGTGATGTAAAGAAGCTGACGGGTGGATCAGGCTATAGGCTGCGGGTTGGAGGCTGGCACATTGTTTACGAGATTGAGCATGACAGGCTGATCATTGAGGTGATCAAAATTGCGCCGCGAGGCAATGTTTATAAGCATTAAAGATGGGGGCAATGTCCCCAAAGGTTTTGGTGATGGTCGAGATACTGAAGCATGAAGGGAAACCGGCTTTTGTGGTTATGCCTTATGACGAATATCAGGCAATGCTTGAGAAGCTGGAGGACCTGGAGGATTCTGATGCTGTTCATGAATTTCGGGCTGCGTTACGGCGGGGTGAGGAAGAGTTGATACCTGCTGAAGTAGTGAACCGGTTGTTGACTGAAAATACTGTGAAGGTGTGGCGAGAGTATAGAGGCATGAGTCAAAAGTCCCTCGCTGAAAACACCGGTATTTCCGAAGCCATGATCAGCCAGATTGAGAGTGGCAAGAAGCAGGGTTCCCTGAAAACAATTACTAAAATTGCACAAGCCCTGAATCTTACCGTTGATGACATTATTGATTAACCCATTTTACGCACCACAAGTCACCGGCCAGAGCGCCGGTTTTTTATTGCCTGAATTTGCTTCACCGAACACCCATCGTCAATATTTCTGCTTAATCCGTCGAAGAATCATCAATGGCTGTGTTGATGGGACATTAAGTTAAAACGGTAAGTGTACTTTTTCTCCTCTATCTCACTGTGTTGCGTCGTATAAAATCCATAGCGGCCAGCAAGGTGTGCCACTGTATCATCATGGTTTCTATGAATGCTGATCAGAAAGCTGGCTTGAAAATCGCCTGTTTCTGCAAGAATTCCATCAATAATTTTGTTGGCGGTATGGGAACCCATGCCAGCAAGAATGACCAGCTCATCTTTACAGTTGTGTATTTTAACAGTGGCTGCATCCACGCAGGTAGCTGTCAGGTTAGTGGGCAGCTGAAGAGATTGAAGTCGGGCAATGACATGTCTGGAGCAATCAATACAGTGGACTTCTCTGGATACGTTGTTAATGGCCAGGGCCATTCCGGCTTTACCGTGGTCACAGCCGAGATCCCAGATGATGTTGAAATCAGCAGCCAGCTGGACCAGTCTGTTCAAACGACGGGACAGTTTGGGGATAGTAAGTGCTGGCTCCGGGGCGAGGATGGAATACTCAGCGAAAGGTTTAGTGTGCTTTTCTTCTGGCCCGGAGCTGTCAGTAATATACCCGTTGCTTTTGTTATTGATTGCAAGGGGTTGCAAGAGCTGTGAGGAGCCAGTTGCACAATGCTCACTTATATCATCGGGTATGCTCTGAGAGGCGTTTCCTGCCTGGTGTGTTGTTGCCTCTAACATAGTGTTTGTGACGTTATCGCAGCATCGACATTTAACTGATTGTTCTGGAGGCAAAAAGTTCAATTTTCCGTCTGCTTATATTCACTCCCATGATTTTCGTTTGGAACTTAGTACGAGAATGGAGGTCAAACCTGACTAAATTGAAATGGCTATCAAGTCAGCGATTTATGCGGCAGCAAATGGTGAGCTACTTAACTCATTTCAACATACAGGAGTTTGGTTATGTTCGTTAGTGCGATGAATTCAGGTCAGTTGATACACCCTGTACTCCCATCAGACACTGTTTCCAAGGGTGGTTTTTTTAGATATGTCAAAGAGGGTTATCTCAAATATGACCCAGTGGATGGAACTACAACAAGATTTCTCCCTACGGCATTCGGCATCGGGGTTTCTGCTGCTGGCGGAGCTGTTGCCTTTGCCAAGTTGGCTGAACGTCTGGATAGAGTTCCTGACACAGTCAGACCAGGTACAGGTCTGTCTGATCGGGTGATTGAAGTGATAGAATCAGCAATTAAAGAAAACCCATTAGCTTGCGGTGCAGTTGCTGGAGCAGCAGTTGCTATTGTGGGGTTTTATTCTTTGTACAGCAGTCTCAAGCCTATAACGAAGGAATCCATAGAGGCTGCTCGGGACGCGGTGAGGCATGAGCTACAGAGGGCCATTCAAGAAACTGAGGTTCATCAGGATCAGATAGCTAAATATAATAAAAGTTTATCGGAGCTCAAGGCTCTCCTGCCGGCGGAGGCCGCAGCATACAAGCAGCAATCACAGGAACTGTATAATAAATGCATGGCCAACTACAGGGATGAGGCTAATTTTATGGCGGGAAAGTTGAAAGGTTTTGTGGATGGCATTATGTCGTCTCGCCTCGACAATCCGGGTGATGCACCCCGTGAATATGATGAGCGTGATCTTTACAGGGCTGGTGTGGAGTTAACAAGTTTTGTCCGCAACCTTGATATGGACCAGGGATATTTAATGTTTTCCCAGGTTCGACTGCTGAAGGCAGTCAAACCGGTGTTAAGTGATAAAGAATATGACGAATTTAACCGCATTCTCTGGAGCTTTCCTGAAAGGCCCTGTCTTTACGTCGAGCAGGGCCCATTAGCCAGAGAGTATTCTGAAACTTTGAAATATAGTGCGTCAGAACAAAAACAGTTAGGCGTATTGCGGGCCAGGATCAATCAAGTACTGAGCCAATACCCGGACTTAAAGCCTGATGCTGCGGGTAACATTCCCAAGCCTTCGTTTAAGGAGTTCCTGAAAAAAATGCCATTTTGATTCGGATGATGTCTTGTTAATGAAAAAAGGCCGGGTTCTGTTGACGTTTTGTTGCGGCCATAGTTGAAGAATTATGTCAACAATAACAAAGACAATTACAGAAAAACAGCAAAGTTGAAGTTAAGAAAGTGATAGAAGAGCTGGCCATGACTTATGAAGCCAAGATCACGAGTTACATGCAAAGACAGGCATCAAAACTGCTGAAATCACAGGCTGGTCAGGACGCTTCACCACCTCTGCCTGCCCATGGTCGCAGGAAAATCAAAAGGCCAGCTGAAGACCCCATGTCTTCTCATAAGCGAAGAGTTGACATGGTCGTGGCCTTTGAAAAAGCCCATTATCGGTTGAAAGAGGGTGACCCCGGCTACAAGGAGTTCATTTTACTCAAACAAACAGTCGATAAAGTGCTTAACAATGAGCAGATTCCTTCTGGTGTGCATATAATCCGGTCAAACACATTACCGCTATTTGTGCAGTAAACTGTTTCAGTCATGGTCAAGATGGGGTGTTGCCAATGAAAGTAAAAATGATCGGTGCGCTGTATGCAGCAATCATGCTTATGGGATGTGAAGCACCGTATGACAAGCCGGTGGTCGATAATAAAACTGCTGAAGCCATCTGTCAGGCCAAAGAGAACCTGCCCGGTGGCTGGACAAAATCTGAAGTTACTCCAGAGGTTCTGAAGGCGGTAAAGCTGGTGGTCAAGGGAATGGAGAAGTCGGCCAAACTGAAAAAAATGCTGGCGGTGCACTCTCAGATTGTTAATGGGGTTAATTACGCGCTGGAGTTTCAGTTGGAAAATGGCACGATCTGGAGTGCCATTGTCTATCGCGATCTTGAGGGAAAATACAACATTACCCAGGCACCCATTCCCGGACTATTCTGTGACCACTGACCGGTTTCATGTCTGATCGGCCGATCATGTGCTTTTGCGACAGCAGCCGTTTTATGGAATGATTCATTCCGATAATAATAAT
>NZ_JBLYNS010000233.1:0-4803 GCF_049310205.1 Endozoicomonas sp. ALC013
GGAGTCAGAAAATCCTCAAGAGAAGCTCAAGAAACTGACGGAGTCTCTCGAAGACTATCGCCCGGAGAGAATATCCAGTAAGCATATGGCAGGCAGGGAGCTGGGGAGGATGATGCCAACTGCCTCACTCAAGTACCGTTTGCCAGAATATCAAACACTCGTGCATTAAAAACTTGAGAGTCGAGTGACAGGCCATTTTTGTTTCTGACCCTGTCAAACCGTGATTGGCTGCTCACAAAGATCAGCCATGGCTCAGTTCGGATTAAAATCATGTTCAAACAACTCAATAACGCAACAGCTAAGCCTGTTGCGTGGTCATCTTACACAGCAGCAGTGTTGTGGGCAGATCCTCATATTGCCAGACAAATGATGGCCTACCATCTAAACCCGGATATCAACGCCGCCTCCAGATCGTTTGATTTTATTGATGAATCGGTCAGCTGGCTTATTTCAAGCTTTGGCCTTAATCAATCTTCAACGGTCATAGACTTTGGCTGCGGCCCGGGGCTGTATACCCAGCGCCTGAAAAAACAGGGAACAGGCACTGTGGTGGGTCTTGATTTCTCTCAAAACTCTCTTGAGTACGCAAGCCAGCAGGCAGACCGGTCGAACCTGGACATCGAATACCATCTGGGCAATTACCTGGACTACTGGTGTATCCAGTCTTCCTTCTTATACAGACCTGAACTGGTCACCCTGGACAAGTATGTTATCTGTGAAGAAGAACGGGAGTGGACGGTCTATAACTGGCTACAGTACTTTACCCTTGACATGCTGCGCAGTGAGCTTGAACAACACGGCTTGGAAATTCAGGCCACTTACAGTGATTTGCGCGGCAGGCCCTGGACTGATGGTGATGAAATCGCGGTAGTCATTGGTCTTAAATAACCACCGTGTTTATAACAGGGGCGATGATATCGCCTCTGTTAAAAGCTCCATTGATGGGTTAATTGCTCAGTTCAATAAATAAAACCGGGGTTAGCACTCAAGACTTTAACAGCGTCCCAGGCTCAACGGCTATCTCTGGAAATTTGCACAACAGCTTTTTATCCCAAGTGACCAATGGGCAGTCTAACGTTTCCGCCAATACCACAAAAAACGCATCGTAGGCCGGGTGTTTTGCATACGTGGCTACTTCCAGTGCTCTGAACCATAACTGCTCACTAGTGGTTACCGACGTTATCAGGGCTTCGGCTCTTTCGATGGCCTGTATTGCCTGTTGAAGACTCAGCTGCTGATGGGTTAGCCACTGCCAGGCAACATTACAGAACTCAGAGCGGAACAGATCAGGTACATGGATGTGCTCGACTTTTGCCAATACGGCCACAGCTTCCTGCCGATGCACGGGTTCATTAAACAGAGCATAGGCAAACACCATGGTATCGATAACGGCCTGGGTCATGGCCGCCCCTCATGCCGCCAGGATTCTATGTCTTTGGCTGAGGTTTCCGGCAACTCTTTCCAGCTATTTCTTATAGCTTTAATGAGATCAGACTTTTTCTGATAGCGAGCTTCCAGCAACTCCCGAACCTCTTGCTCCATCGAGCGGTTGCCTGCTTTGGCACTGGCTTTTAATCGTTCTATCAGTTCGTCTGGCAGGTTTCGTATGGTCAGGGTGGCCATGAATTGTGCTTCCTTGAGCGATGTGATCCATTTCCAATGCTAGCACATTGCTAGCGAAGCAATTGTTTTATTATTTTGATGCTGTATCACTTTTCTTCAGTTGAAGCATTCCGGTGGTTATCGGTCTTAAATAACCACCGTGTATGTAAACAGGGGCGATGACATCGCCTCTGCTAAAAGTTCCATTGACGGGTTAATTGCTAAATTCAGCAATGGTTCTCAAGGTTTCCAATACGCCTCGGGCAGCCTCCCGGGCATGGTCATTCACCGGCTGATACCTGGGCTGATAGAGGCAATTTAATGGCCGGTCATAAACCGGCCTCATCTCATCATGAATAATGTTATGGTCCTGATAGGTCAGATAACGGGTTTCCAAAATGATGCCACTGGCCGGACCACCCAGTTTGCACGTCGCCCAGCCTGGCTCAAGCTGCTGAATACCCTGAGAAAAGGTATCATAGCTGAATGAACGCCTCAGTTTATTCAATCGCCAGTAAGTCGAGTCATTCACGGCATCTATTTCAACCCCGTCAACCGTCAGCCTGAACTGGCCTTCCTCATTCGACATTACATTAGGATCAATCCCGGTGCCGTAAAAATTAACCTCTGTAACCACCTCATCGTCAAGATAGTGCTTCATACTTAACAACAACTTATGGTGATCATCCACGGCATTGGCCAGTGCCGACAGCAAAAGCAGAGATAGACAAACAGTTCTTGAAACCACGCTGGTTACTCCATAGGCAGAATATAACGACTGGCAGTTTAGACACCTGTAAAGCACTTAAGTTCTGTATTTGGGAAAATGAATATCAGGTGCGACACAAAAATTGCCAGAAAATGATACCGGCTACGATAACACCGGCTGACTGCAACAGAGGCGACCAGGATCAAAGAATCGAAAAAAAGCCACGTTCCAACGGAAAGCGGCTCTGGATTGTTTATCGGTTCAGTGGCTTCATACCCGAACTGTCTCACCCTCCTCTACGGGCTCTGATGCTTTCCCGCCACGGCGGGGAATACGAATATCATCCACCATATCCTGCACCGCTTTGGGTGGTGCCTCCGTAGCATGGCAAACCACCAGGGAGACCGCAAAGTTGATCAACATACCCAGGGTACCAATGCCTTCTGGTGACACGCCGAACCACCACTGTTCCGCAGTGCCCCCCAGAAATTTGAAGTAGATAATATAAGAAGCCGTAAACAGCAGGCCTGTCACCATACCGGCAATCGCCCCTTCACGGTTCATCCGCTTGTAGAAGATACCCAAAAGAATCGCGGGGAAGAATGAAGAAGCCGCCAGGCCAAAGGCAAAAGCCACCACCGAGGCCACAAACCCTGGCGGGTAGATGCCTGCCAGACCAGCCACACCAATAGCGGCAGCGGCAGCAATACGGGCCGCCAGCAATTCCTGCTTATCGGTAATGCCGGGCATCAGATTCCGCTTCAGCAGGTCATGGGAAATGGAGGTGGAAATAACCAGCAGCAAGCCAGCTGCGGTAGAAAGGGCCGCCGCCAGACCTCCGGCCGCTACCAGTGCAATGACCCAACCGGGGAGGTTGGCGATTTCTGGGTTGGCCAGCACCATAATGTCGCGATCAACATACAGTTCATTGGCGTTGCCAGTCTGGTTATTGCTGACCAGTCGTTCACCACTGTCACCCCGTGCGTCAATAAACGACGGTTTACCTTCGATCGGAGCACCGGGGTGATACTGAATTTTGCCATCGTCGTTTTTGTCGACCCAGGCCATCAAACCCGAGTTTTCCCAGTTGGCAAACCACTCAGGCAGCCGCTCATATTCAGCTTCAGAAACCGTCTGCAGCAGATTGATACGGGCAAAGCTGGCCACCGCTGGCGCTGTGGTGTAGAGCACAGCAATAAACAGCAGCGCATAACCGGCCGATTTACGGGCGTCACGCACCGTTGGGGTGGTGAAGAAACGCACGATAACGTGGGGCAAACCCGCAGTACCAACCATCAGAGCCATGGTGATAAAGAACACGTCAATGGTGGACTTGGAGCCATCGGTATACTGGGCAAAGCCTAGTTCCTGAGACAGACCGTTCAGTTTCTCCAGCACCGAGAGCCCAGTGCCTTCAACGTCACTGCCAAAGCCCAGCTGGGGAATCGGGTTGCCAGTGATCATCATGGAAATAAAGATCGCGGGCACCAGATAGGCGAAAATCATCACACAGTATTGCGCAACCTGAGTGTAGGTAATGCCTTTCATGCCCCCCAGCACAGCGTAAACAAAGACGATACCCATCCCGATCATGACCCCGATATTGATATCCACCTCCAGGTAACGGGAGAAGACAATACCGACTCCGCGCATCTGTCCGGCAACATAGGTAAAGGAGATAAAGATAACGCATATAACAGCAACCACCCGGGCGGTCTGGCTGTAGTAACGTTCAGCGACAAAGTCCGGCACAGTGAACTGGCCAAATTTGCGCAGATAAGGTGCAAGGCACATGGCCAGCAATACATATCCCCCGGTCCAGCCCATCAGATACATGGCCCCGTCACGCCCCATAAAGGAGATAATACCGGCCATGGAAATAAAAGAGGCCGCCGACATCCAGTCCGCTGCGGTTGCCATACCGTTGGCGACGGGATGAACGCCGCCACCGGCCACATAATAGTCTTTGGTTGAGCCAGCCCTGGACCAGATAGCAATACCGATATAGAGCGCAAACGATAACCCGACAAAAAGGAAGATCAGTGTTTGAGTCGCCATCTCACTCTTCCTCCTGAACGTTGTATTTTCGGTCCAGACGGTTCATCAACCCGATATAGACAAAAATCAGAACCAGAAAGGTATAGATGGAACCCTGCTGGGCAAACCAGAAGCCCAATGGAAAGCCGAAAAAGCTGATTTGATCCAGCTGGTCCACGAACAGTATGCCGCAACCAAAGGAAACGGCGAACCAGATCACCAGTAAGGAAAGTAGTATGCGTATGTTCTCCCGCCAATAGGCGGCAGCTGCACTTTGATGATTACCACGGGAAGGATCAGCAGACATGAAAAGACGCTCCTGAAAGTATTATTGTTTTTCTTATCTTCAGTCACTGAGGACTGCCTGAGTCTCAGACAGTAACAAATGTGGGGACATGAGCATCTTAGACTTTAGGCTAATACCGGTTTAACACTTTGTCTCAACCCTGTTAGCC